>DAORHY010000426.1:0-2605 GCA_035438225.1 Bacteroidia bacterium | reverse complement strand
CGAGCATCTGGCTGTTGAGTTTCAGGAAAAATTTTGTCTCCGCGTTGGAACGCAAAATTCTGCTGAGCAGATCCGCGGCATTGGTGCTGATCGCCGCGCAGGGAATTTTTGGCAATGAATCGTTGTAACCCATCGCTCCGGTATGCGGAAAATCATCGCTTGCGTTTGTCATCGAACGACACACAGAAGCGATCGCTCCATAACGTGCAGCTTCACTCGGCCCCGACCAGCGATACTCCGCCGCTTCACCATAAGCCTCGAATGTATTGATCAGTGTTTCATCAAAAGGATGATTGTAGAAAACTATTTTCCCCTGAATTTTTTCACGACCCAGTTTCTTCAGCTCATCAAATGTTTTTACTTCTATAATGTTTGCTGTAATTCCTTCGGCGGGTGTGGAAACAGAACCACCAAGTGCTGTAACCGGAACTTCCTGTTCGTGTTTGTTCGCTTCAATAATCTTCGCGCTTTCTTTCGCACCTCTCACCCAATGCGGAACCATCACCGGTTGCAACCACACCGAATCAGCACCTGCATTTTTCATCATGATCTCCGTAACCTGCACAGCTTTTTCCGCTTCCTGCGACCCGGTAAGTCGGGCTCCGACATTCACCGATAAATCCCTGAGCCAGGAATGCGCCATTCCATTCAATAAAATTTCAGAGTAGATTTTCCGGATCATGATGCTGTCCGTGTTTTGTGCATGAACAAATTCCGAACAAAACAGGATACAGAATGCAAGCAGCAGTTTTTTCATAGGGATGAGTATGGAAATTTATCCCCTGCAATCGTAAAGACTACGAAATGTTTTCTCCAGAATCCGTCACAACAGGAGCGGCTTCTGTCACCTGATCGTCGTCTTTCTTTTTCAGGGTATGCGAAAATTTATTCTGAAAAATAATAAAAAGAACAACGCCAATCGATATCGATGAATCGGCAATGTTAAATACCGGCCGGAAAAATAAAAACGTGTCACCGCCCCAGATTGGCAGCCAATCCGGAAAACGTCCGGAGAAGAGCGGGAAATAAATCATGTCAACAACACGACCATGCAGAAATCCAGCGTAACCTCCTTCCGGAGGAAGAAAGGTAGAAACACCATTCATGCTGTCGGAGAAAATCAATCCGTACACCGCGCTGTCGATGATGTTGCCGACTGCTCCCGCGAAAATAAAAGCGAAACAGGTGATGATGAGCGGATGTGATTTCTGACGAACGAGATGAATCAGGTACCAGCCGATTCCCAGCGATGCAAAAATCCGGAACAGACTGAGAAATATTTTTCCGGCCTTGCCACCGAATTCCATTCCGAATGCCATCCCGTTGTTCTCCGTGAAATGAATCACAAACCATTTCGTGACTTCATATTCCTCACCCAGATACATGTGTGTCTTGATCCAGATCTTCACCACCTGATCTATTAGCAACACGAGAAACACGATGAGTGCCGCGCGCTTGAAGAGAGGATTGGAGGTGAGTGTTGTCATTTATGACTGAGGGGCGTGGAAGTCGGGAGTTAGTAGTCGGGAGTCGGGTTGGGCTTTGTTATTGAGAGGCGAATTTAAAATAGTGAAGGGTGAAGAGTGAAGAGTGCTTTTACAGACTCTTCACTCTTCACCCTTCACTCTTCACTCCCTTAGTCTCTGTATTGTTTCAATTTTGCTTCGATAGACTGTGTCGTGTGCGGAACAGCGCGCAGTCTTTCTTTCGGAATCAGTTTGCCGGTTACGCGGCAGATGCCGTAGGTTTTATTTTCGATACGCACCAATGCGTTTTCCAATTGCTCGATAAATTTCTTCTGACGGCTTGCAAGCTGTCCGGCTTCTTCCTTTGCAAGGGAATCCGAACCATCTTCCAGCATTTTGAAAGTACTCGCAGTGTCATCTGTTCCGTGCTCGTTCGCAGCAGTCAGCTGTGCCTGGAGAGTAACCAGTTCCCTGCGTGCATCTTCAAGTTTTTTCATGATGATCTCGCGGAACTCTTCCAGTTCTTTGTCCGAATAACGGTTCTTTCCACTCTCTTCAGGGGCTTTTACAATCTGACGGGCAGGCTCGTGTTTTTTATTAAAAGGCATATGTTTTGAAATCGCAGGTTTAGATTCTGTTGGGGTTGGTTTCGGCGCAGTGACAGGCGCCGGCTTGTGCGTTACCGGTTTCGTTGTTGCTTTTGCAGGTGCCTTCACAGGCGCTTTGGCTCCAGGCCTGGCAACAGCTTTTGAAGCCGGTTTGGCGACAACTTTCGAAACTGTTTTTTTTGCAACCGCTTTCGCAGGAGTTTTGACTTTCGGTTTTGCTTTCACCGCAGGTTTTGCTTTGGATGCAGCCGGCTTCGCTTTTGCTTTTACGACCTTCCTGGCAGGTGCCGGTTTGGCTTTCGCTTTGGGTTTGGCTTTTGCTTTGGCTTTTGGTGCGGGTTTCGCTTTTTTGGTAGACTTCTTGCTCATGAGAAAACGAATTACTGTGTGATTAAGGCGAGGGCTCCGGTAAAGGTCAGTTAACGAGAGACGCTACGTGTTTTGTTATGCTGATTCGTGTTAAAATATCATCGTCGACCTCTACTTCTACCGCGTCTTCGCCATCCAGACGCTCGACCAATTCCAGTGAGG
>DAORHY010000425.1:0-2608 GCA_035438225.1 Bacteroidia bacterium | reverse complement strand
GATCCCTCCCGGGTCTTCGGAATGGCAGGAATTCTGGATACAGCCCGTTACCGTGCTTTCCTTGCTGAAGCATTGAATACATCCCCGAAGGACATTCAGGCTGTTCTCATGGGTGGTCATGGTGATACCATGGTGCCACTTCCACGTTATACCACCGTTGCCGGAATTCCGGTCACCGAACTGATCTCAAAAGATAAACTGGATGCAATTGTCGAAAGAACGAAGAAAGGCGGTGGTGAACTGGTGAATCTGATGGGTACATCCGCCTGGTATGCTCCGGGTGCAGCAGCAGCTCAAATGGTGGAAGCAGTTGTGAAAGATCAAAAAAGGATTTTCCCGTGTTGTGCGTGGCTCCAGGGCCAGTATGGATTAAAAAATATCTACCTCGGCGTCCCGGTGAAACTCGGTAAAAATGGAATTGAGGAAATCATTGAACTCAAACTGAACGAAGAGGAAATGAACCTGCTTCAGGCTTCTGCAAAATCAGTGAAAGAAGTGATGGATGTGCTTGATAATATGCAGCAACCCGCAGTGAAATAATTGAATTCAAAGCATTGGTTTGAACAAAACGGAAGACATCCGGGAATCGGATGTCTTCTTTATTTTTACACTCATGTTATCCGGCTATGTTAAAATTCCAGTCGAAGTCAGAAAGATTGAAGAGGATGGATTCCATCTCACTGTTTCTGCCCGTATCAATGGAAAGCCAGTTCACCTGCTCATCGATACCGGTGCCTCCAGGACTGTTTTTGATAAACAAAGATCCCTTCGGTTTGTGAGTGAAAACAGCCACGAACCGAATGATAAACTTTCAACCGGATTGGGAACAAGTACAATGCAGACACACCTGGTGAGATTAAATAAAATAAAACTGGGAGATCTGGTAATAGAAGATTTTGAAGCAGTTTTACTGGACCTCGAACACGTAAATAATTCGTATGAAAAATTAGGACTTTTGCCGATTGATGGCGTTCTCGGCAGTGACCTGCTTGTGAAATACAGTGCCGTCATTCATTATGGAAAAAAGGAATTAAAACTGTTTGCGAAAGCAAGCAAAAATCATCGGGTTAAATAACTTTCTTCTCAAAGCCGGGAACGATTTTGCATGATTTTAATTTGCCGAAAATACGATATCGGTTTCCTGCAATCCAGTTGTAAATTTTATCATTGAATTTAACCGGAAAAATACCGAGCAGGATTCCTAACCATTTGAATCCCGGCAGGCTAAGAAAGATTTTTTTCACCGCCGTGGATTGAACAAAATAACCATTTTCGTTTACCAGTATTACACTTTCGGTCCCTTCCATTGGGATAGAAAATTGTTGCCGGATTTCCGTTCCTGTTTTACTGTGAAAACCCGTAAACCGGAAGGTGTCATGTGTATCAAACCGGTAGATAAAACGCACTATGAAATTGCACAATACGCATTCATCATCCACCAGAATAACAGAATAGTTGGGCAGGAGCATTATTTCCGGTAGGAAACAAAATAGGGGAAACTGAGCAGTTCATTCCGGTATTCAAAGGAACTGCCGTCCGAAAGGGTCTTCTGGTATAATTCAAGAGTAGACATGTCGATGATCGTCAGGTATCCGTTGCGTCCGCCACAGGCAGTAACATGGTGCGGCGCAGGTCCGTTGTTATCGTAATTGAGGTTGGCGACATAAACACAATCGTGGTCATCGTCAACTGCAATTCCATGTGGTTGATAACCGGTATAGATGACTTTGATAATTTGGTTGGTGAGATAATTGATCACATACACAGAGCCTTTTTTGTTCGGAGTAATTGAATCTTCAGTACACGTTACAAAGAGATAGGGCCGGTTATCCGACAAGCTGAATTCCTGCGGCTTCCCGCCAACGGGAATAATTGCAATCAGACTGTCGTCGTCACTGCTGCGTTCACGACGGAACACCCGGACTTCATTCGACTTCTGGCAACTGACAAAATAAGTATTGCCATTCGGCGACAGAATCATTTCGTGAGGATCATACTTTGAAGCAGTGGATGGATTTTCACCGGTGCCAAGTGGAATTTTATCCGTATCGTAAAATGGTCCGTCCAGGTCAACCTTGGTTACAAAATTTCCACTCTGACTGGTTAAATACAAATGTTCGCCATCCTCAGTAACGAAACCGCCGTGCGGAAAATCCAGAGAGAGGGAAGTTTCTACAACCATATTCTCAAGGTCCACAACTTTTGTGATGCCGAGTGTGGTACCGTTTACAAATCCTTTTTTAGAATCGGGTGTGAAGATGATGGTATTCCAGTCGCCTTGGCCAATTTCGAGAGAACCGACATAGGAATCATCCGAAGTTCTGAATTTCTGAAGGACATGTCCGGAATAAAATACGACATACCAGTAGTGTCCGTCCGGGGATACCCGCACAAGGTGTGGTGCTTCGATAGCAGGATCCACACCCACAGGAACATAACGCATGATGACTTTTGACTTCGCATCAAAAACTGCTACCTGATCACATCCCTGCATACAGACATAAAACTTTTTCCGGAAGGGATCATCCGCAAACATCACTTGCCCTTTGTCATTGGGAGCACCATTCATTATCCAGGTGTACAAGGTTTGGTATTCTTCATTGGAAAG
>DAORHY010000424.1:0-2608 GCA_035438225.1 Bacteroidia bacterium | reverse complement strand
TATCCCATTTGTCGATGATGAGGTAATCGTTTGCTGAAAGCGTGTCCACATAATAATAATCTTCGAGGACATCACCATCTGATGCCAATCTTGCATAATTAGTTCTCAGCTGTCCCTCCTTTAATGTATCATTTTGTGCAGCAAAAGAGTATTGCCGTTCAGGGTTTTGATCAGGGATGCGAGCAAAAAAAACATCTTCACGGAATTCGTTTAACTCTCCACAGGTAAGCAATTCGATGGTCCAGTATTTCTTTCCTAAATATTCGTAACTCCGGCATTGCGCAGTCGAATTCCAGATGGCTGTAATTTTTACGGCAGTCGCTTCGCCGCTTTCCGGCAAATCACAAGGTGAGAATATTTGCACAGGATCAACTGGCGGTTCTTGGGTACCTTGAAATGTTGGAGGGAGATCGTCTTTGCAAGACAAGACCCATAAAGTGCTGACAAAAAGAAAAATGTAAAATTTCATGGTTGATTATTTGGGCCGCACGAGGTGTTTTCACCTCGTGCAAGTCGGCGCGGATGCCTGGAAGATACCTCATCGGCTCCCGATCAAGTCTTTTCGGAAAACCTCATTCCCGCAGCGGCAGCCTGAACTGCCCTTTCCAGAACTTGACTTTTTCCGGGTTCTCCGGGTTGTTGCGAGGCTGACGGATGTTGAATGAGACGCGGAAGCGGCCTTCGATTTGTTTATGGAGCGTATCCCATTTGTCGATGATGAGGTAATCGTTTGCTGAAAGCGTGTCCACATAATAGTAATCATCAAGAACATCGCCATCTGATGCCAATCTTGCATAACCGGCTTTTACATAACCCTCAGATAAAGGATATGCATGAGCGGTAAATGCATAAAATCCTTTGGGGTGGCTGTCTGGAATTCTTTGGAAAAAGACATCTTCCCGAAATTCATCAAACTCGCTACACGTAAGTAGTTCTATGGTCCAATATTTCTTACCCAGATATTCATAGCTGCTGCATTCTGCTGTAGCATTCCAAGTAGCGCTGATTTTTATTCCGGAGGCAGTGCCGCTTTCCGGCCGATTGCACGGTAGGAATGTTTGCACTGTATCGACGCCAAGTTCTGGTATTTCTCCTTGAAATACTGGAGGAAGGTCATCTTTACAAGACAATACCCAGAGAAGTCCGGCAAAGAGAAAAAAATGAAATTTCATTGTCGGACATTTAGTGATTAACGATGAATTTTTGTGTTACAACGATACTTCCATATTGAACTTGTAAAAAGTATAGACCGGTTGTCAGGTCAATGTCTACTTGACGACTACTATCAGAATTGGTTGCATCTAATTGTCCGCTTTTTTCAACCTGTCCAATACGATTAAGTATTCTGTAAGGATATGTATCGTATTCTCTGAGGGTTGGTGAAAAAACGATATTCAGGTGGTCCAAGGCAGGATTGGGTCTGCAAATGAAATAATTTGAAGAAAAAACATCGGCCAATGCAGGTTGGCTTTTTTCTTCCGCTTCCATACAGGGATTATCGAATTTGCGAAGCACATTGGCCATTACTCCATCGCTACTGTGGACAGAGGCATATAGCCGATATTTTTCAGGAAAGGTGAGTGTGGGGGTAATGTTGACACTTGAAGAATTACCTTTCAACGAACCTGCTAAAGGGTTTGTGTAAGGCTGGGCGCCCAGATACCATTTGTAGGTGTAAGGTCCAGTGCCAGGAACACCGGTTCCTGGAGCACTGATACTGACTGAGTAATTCGAAGCCTGGTTACATACAGGCATGGGACCGGAGATGGATATTTCCAGTTCGTCCTGTTCATCGTAATCAGCTACTTCACAGATCGTACCAGTGATGTAACCGGCATTATAACTTTTGCTATTGCCTATTGGAATGCCAGAAAAATAAATATTCGGATTTGAGAAATAGGGTATTCTGGATTCGCCTTCATCGATAACGGCCATAACGGTAAACAGATACCCTAAACCGGGGATCGTTGCCTTATAACCTGTGTTACATCCGCTTAGATCGTCATCAATGTCCCCACCTTGATATTCTCGGCTGTGTTGTGCGTCCAACGCATGACCGATCTCGTGGGCAAAAGTCCAGTCCGGAAAAAACATATGACCAGAAGTTACAATTGCAAACTGTCCGGATTGTATCCCGAAATAACTGTTATACCGGGAGTCAGTTATCAGTACCAGCAGATCTGCATGACTATCCGCCAGCTCGTCCAAGGCCTCAGTATCAGTTGATAATGTAACTAAATCGGCAACCAAAGCAGGCAAGGAGTTTCCCGGATCAAAATCAAAACCCTCATAAACCTCCGTCACAAACCTGAAACTCTTCCCAACGACGCTGCTGTTGATCAGGGCATAGTTGATGGTTTGCTCGCCCAAGGTAAAGTACAGGGTAGCATAAACGGGATCGGGATTGAAACCCAGGGCTTCTTCAATGGCCTCCGGCGTCACTAAAACCAAGGCAGTGACCGTGTTTTTGCAATCATCGATCTCGCAGGTGGGACCGGGCGGAAGCGAGTCGTTTGTTTCAACTGCACAAACCCGGTTGATGGTATCCGGAACTATACCCGTCGGAAAGTGGTTTGCGAAAACCACTATATCCCGACAATATGAAAGT
>DAORHY010000423.1:0-2609 GCA_035438225.1 Bacteroidia bacterium | reverse complement strand
AAATACTGCTCAGTCTGATGAGGAAAATGGTGGTCAGTCTAAATGGAATTTACACACAGACTTATTCAAACAAAGATTGACAGTGTATGGAACAATTCAAAATCAAGGTGGTGATGGGAATTTCTATGTTACCTTTCATGCATTTCAAGACGGAAAAGATTTTAAACGCACGCAACAACTTTTTCTACGCGCAAATCAAAGCGAGGATGCTCAAGCAACTTTCGATGAAGTTACAAGGCTTGGAGGCGATATCACTTACAATATTGAGGTCAAATCAGAATAATAATATCACTTAATGGGTCAGAAGTGAAAAGCGATGTCGTACAAATTTTTGTACGGCATTTTTTATGATCCTTAACGGGATGTCACAGAATCATTTTGGCAATTTTACTTGGCCTGATAACCTCATGGATATCTTTTGTGTCAGTAAGTTCTATGGGAAGCTCATTATACTCGTCTAATTCGCCCGTCTCAATACTCACAGTCATGTCATGCATAGTCTTCAGTACAGCATGGAAAATTACTTGATCACCAACTTTTAGTAAGTGTCTTTGCCATCTATTTGAAAATTTAAACGACTCAATAATTGTTAAATTTTGAGAGGGAATATCACACCTTAGTTTAATTCGCTCATATAACAAATCAATCGTCTCAATCTTTCCCTTAACCTCAATATTTGTATAGGTTATTTTTACTGGAATCATGTAATTATAATAAGGGCAATTCAAGAATAATCGCGAAAGTATAGAAGTAGACGTCAGGTTTAAAGTACTGTATGTTTTCTGATTGAATTATTCTATTCTCTTTCTTCCAAACTAAATTACAATATCGATTTGTTGGATAAATAATAGGAAGTTTCAACTTTCTGGATTTTGGTTCGAACTGAATTTCCCATTTATACACAACATCATCTTTTGTCATTTCAAGGATTTCTGAGTTACTTGAACTCTCATTTGTTAGGATGGGCGCATGTTCAATCAACACCTTATACATTTTCGAGCTCTCTTCCTGATCGTTTTCTGGTTCGATTACGGAAGGGATTTTTATAAATCCAAGATTCTTACAAAAAGAAATTGAAACTTTAGAAATGCAATTTAAACTAACTGCATAAATTCCCTTTTCAGGAAAGAACTCTAAAAGCTTTTGTAAAAGCATTGTCCCCAGCTTTTTTCGTCGAAACTTTGGATGAATTTCTAAAATCTGAATGGTTGCAGAGAATTCAAAAGATTCTTGCCAAGTGACGAATCCTATTCCTTTTCCTTCATACGAAAGAACAAGAACTGTGTTCTTGGCAAACGAATCTTTGATGATTTCAATGTTGCAATAAAAGCCATTACGGGTTGCCTTATACTCTTCAGATAGCCAATTCTTAATATAAGAGAAATGATTCTCAGAAGGAGAAGAAATGACTTCAAAATCATCATTTAAAATTGGGGAAGAATGAGCCATTTAATATTGGTAGAACCTTGTTAAATATTTGCCAGGATTACTACTTACCAAGATACAAATTTTAATGACGAATTTGAGATGTAAAGGAGATTTGTTGTACCTATGTTGTACCCATGAAAAAAAGAAAGGCCACATTTCTGTGACCTTCTCCTCGGTAGCGGGGACCGGACTCGAACCGATGACCTTTGGGTTATGAGCCCAACGAGCTACCAACTGCTCCACCCCGCACTGTATCGTTAACAAACTAATTTATTGAAAAACAATTAGTTTGACTTAATTTCCTTAATTTTGGTGTGCAAAGATATAATTCGTTCTTTTACCTGACTAATCTTTCTAAAAATAAATATGGGTCATAAGGCTGGTTTTGTGAGTATCATCGGGAAACCGAATGTTGGAAAGTCGACCCTGATGAACAGGCTTGTCGGGCAGTCGCTATCGATTGTGACACCCAAAGCCCAGACCACCCGTCACCGGATCAAGGGTATCCTGAACGATGAGAATTACCAGATTGTATTTTCTGACACTCCCGGGATCCTGGAACCACATTATTTGTTACAGGAAAAGATGATGGATTTTGTGACTGAATCACTGAAAGATGCAGATGCAGTGCTTTACATATCCGATCTGAGTGAGGCTTATGGCGACGAAGACCTCATGCGGAGATTGCTTCAGATTAAGGTTCCGGTAGTCGTTGTCATCAACAAAATGGACGAGAGTTCCCCGGATGAAATCAACAAGCTGGTGCATGGATGGAAGAAAAAAATCAATCCGCATGCCATTGTACCAATTTCAGCACTGAAAGATTTTAATGTTGAACAGGTTCGCGACGCCTTGCTTGAATTGATGCCGGAAGCTCCGCCCTATTTCCCGAAAGAAAACCTGAGCGATGCATCGGAACGATTTTTTGTATCCGAAATCATTCGCGAAAAAATTTTCATGCACTATCAGCAGGAAATACCCTATTCTGCAGAAGTTGGGATTGAAGAATTTAAAGAAGAAAATAAAATTATCCGTATTCAAGCCGTCATTTTTGTAGAACGGGATTCGCAGAAAGGCATACTGATTGGTAAAGGCGGAGAATCCATCAAGCGCATCGGAACCGAAGCCAGAAAAGACATCGAACGTTTTTTGGGCAAGAAAGTTTTTCTGGAACTTTTTGT
>DAORHY010000422.1:0-2612 GCA_035438225.1 Bacteroidia bacterium | reverse complement strand
GGTGACAAATGGAATTACAAGGACCTCCACCAATGTGATTGAATTTACTTCCGACAATGGAGTGAAGTCAACCGCTTCCGGAGGACACAGTCCATGGGACCCTCACCGATACCTGAACCTCTGGGTTTGTAATTTGGGTGGAGGATTGTTGGGTTATGCTCAGTTTCCTGCTGACCTGGGATCAAGTCCGGGAACTGATGGTGTCGTTATCGGATACAAGTACTTTGGAACCCTTGGCACAGCGATCAGCCCCTATAATCTGGGACGCACAGCGACACATGAAGTAGGGCATTGGTTGAATCTCCGGCACATCTGGGGTGATGCAAGTTGTGGCGACGATCAGGTCAATGATACACCGACCCAGGAGCAAGCCAATTTTCAATGTCCTTCCTTTCCGCATGTGACGTGTGGTAATGGCCCGAACGGGGATATGTTCATGAATTATATGGATTACGTGAACGACAATTGCATGGCCATGTTCACCGGCGGACAGAAAACCCGGATTCAGGCTGCATTGAATACAGCGCGAACCGGGCTTTCAGGTTCACTGGGCTGTCTGGTGGTTGGAATCGAAGAAATCGGCTGGCTCGCAGGATTAACCCTGTTTCCAAATCCCGGAAATGGGGAATTTAATATTCTGGGTTCGGTTCCTGCAGGAGAACAACTGACTGTTACGATCCACGATGTTTTGGGTCAGACAGTCGGTGAATTTAAAGACATGGCAGGTAACGGGAATAAAATATCCGTTCCGGGTCTGAGTACAGGAATTTATACCGTGAAATTCACCAATAGCAAAGGTTATTCGCTTTCCAGGAAAGTTATAAAAAATTAAGTACGGTAAATACAATGAAAGAAGCCGGTACTACTTTTTACCGGCTTCTTTTATTTAGTGTAATTGTATAGTTAGTTCATTGCTTTCGCTTCAGTATGCTGAAGTGTTCTGCCCGGGTAAACTTTTAAAGCCTCTTCCAGGCAGGTCATGGCCCGTTTGAGAGATTCCAGGTTCAAAACGTAAGCGATGCGTACTTCGTGTTTGCCCAGTTCCGGTTTGGAATAGAAACCTGTTGCCGGTGCAAGCATGACAGTTTCATTTTCACACGAAAATTTTTCCAGTAGCCATTGGCAAAAAGTATCTGAATTATCGATCGGCAGGCGAGCAATACAATAAAATGCTCCGCTGGGTTTTGGACAGAATACTCCTTCCATGCTGTTGAGGCTTTTCACCACCAGATCGCGTCGTCCGGCGTACTCGGCCCTGACTTTTTCGAAGTAACTATCGGGTGTATCGATTGCTGCTTCTGCTGCTACTTGTCCGAATGTAGGTGGGCTCAGTCGTGCCTGGGCAAATTTCAGGGCAGTGGCCATGAGTTCTTTGTTCCGGGAAATGAAAGCACCGATCCGGGCACCGCAAGCGCTGTACCGTTTTGAAATCGAATCGAGCAGTACAACATTGTTTTCGATTCCACAGAGGTGCATCACAGAGGTGTACTTTTTTCCGTCATAACAGAATTCACGGTACACTTCATCTGAGAATAACCACAGGTCATATTTTTTTACCAGGTCACGCAATAATTCCAATTCTTCACGCGTGTAGAGGTATCCGGTAGGATTGCCCGGATTGCAGATCAGAATTGCCTTTGTCCTGGGAGTAATAAGTTTCTCGAAATCGGAGACAGGCGGGAGGGCGAAACCGGATTCTATGGTTGAACGAATCGGCACCACCTTCACATTTGCCTGGGTTGAAAAGCCGTTGTAATTGGCATAGAATGGCTCAGGGATAATGATTTCATCTCCCGGATCCATACAACTCATCATTGCAATTTCAATGGCTTCAGATCCACCGGTGGTAATCATGATTTCCGTGAAGTCGAGATTGATGTCAAACCTTTTGTAATAGGTGGTGAGTTTTCTTCTGTAGGATTCAATTCCGGCAGAATGGCTGTATTCAACCACTTTTGGTGAAAAAGTATGAATGGCATTGAGCAGTGTGTCTGGAGTTTCAATATCCGGCTGGCCGATATTGAGGTGATAGATTCTTTTACCCTCCTTTTTGGCTTGTTCAGCGAAAGGGACAAGTTTCCGGATCGGTGAGGGTGGCATTTCCCGGCCTTTTATGGATGTTTTCGGCATGTTATCTGGTTAAATTTCCTCAGAAGGGAATAAAAAAATAAGCCCTCCGTTTGGAGGGCTTAAAAATACAATTATTTCAGTTTGGAATTACTTTACTTCTGAACCTGCAGGAGCATCGGTTTTAACCGGTGCCGGAGCCTCAACATTGCCTTTCAGGTGAAGTACCTTTGAGCCGCTTTTTGCATTGGAAGTAATCGTCACAGTTTTATCCTGCATGCCCATTTTGCCGGTAGAATTGAATTCAACGTGAATGGTGCCTTTGGCGCCTTTTGCAATCGGCTCTTTGGGCCATTGCGGAACTGTACAACCACAAGAACCGTGTGCTTCTGTAATGATCAGTGGCTCTTTACCAACGTTGGCGAACGTGAAGTCGTAAGAAACTTTTTCGCCTTGTTTGATAGTGCCGAAATTGAATTCTTCGGATTCAAAATTGAAGTCAGGGGCGTTTTTGTTGTCCTGAACAACAGCCGGAGTGGTAGCCG
>DAORHY010000421.1:0-2618 GCA_035438225.1 Bacteroidia bacterium | reverse complement strand
AATGCAGCTCTTGATAATCTGCTGTCGTCGGCCAACGCGAAAGGTGCAAATGTCAGTGTTGGAGATGTAATCCCTGTCAATATTAAACTGGGCGGTACAGTAACAGATCCTAAAATATCGACCGATCTGAGCAAACAGGGCGCCAAAGCAATGGATGATCTGAAAGCTGCAGCCAAAGCGGAATTTGATAAAAAGAAAGCGGAAGCAGAGGCAAAGGTCAAAGAAGAGGCAGAAAAGCTGAAAACGCAGGCCCAGCAAAAACTGGATGCGGAAAAAGCAAAAGCAGCTGCGGAAGCGGACCGTATAAAGAAAGACGCAGAAGCAAAAGCAAAGGCCAAAGCCGACAGTATTAAGAAAGCTGCTGAGCAAAAGGCGAAAGATGAATTAAAGAATCTTAATCCGTTTAAAAAGTAAGGATTCAAACGGATGTACTATTCCACGAGGCTACGGAGTTTTTTCGTTGTACTGTTTGTGACTCATCTGGCACTGTCAGTATCCGGGCAGGAGGGATCATGTCCGAAATCACAAAACAAGAAAGCTTTAAATCATTTTAAGGAAGCTGCCGACCTGTTCAAATCCAGGAAGTACAGTGATGCCGCAGAAGAAGCAGGCAAGGCCATTGATGCAGATCCCGAATTTGCAGATGCTTATTTGTTGCAGGGAAATATCAGTATCCGGAAGAAAGATTATAAGACAATGGAAGAAAGCTTCAAAAAGGTCATTGAACTTTGTCCTGATCTTGACCCTGAAATGTATTTTGAATTGGGTTGGCTTTATTTTGATAATAAAAAGTGGAATGAGTCGGAAAACTACTTTGTGAAATTTCTCTCTTTTGACAGGATCAATGAAGAGCACGGCGGTAAAGCTGAGAAAATGCTTGTCAGGGCTAAATTGTATGCACACCCGGTTCCTTTTGATCCTCAGCCGGTGAAAGACTTATCAACCCGGGATCCGGAATATCTGCCTTACATTTCTCCCGATAATGAACTTGCATTTTTTACCAGAAGATTTGAGTTGAAAGAACGAAACATGCTTACACCGCAGAGTGTGGAAAAGTTCATGATCGCCCGTTTAAAAGCACCCGGGGTTTACGAACAGGGAATTCCGATGGAGGATCCGTTTAACAGGAGTACAAGCAATAATGAAGGTGGAGCTTCCATTACCATTGACAATAAGCATTTGTTCTTTACGGTCAATACAAAAGGCAATTTCGATATCTGTACATCGGATTTTGTTGATGGCCACTGGACGGATATCAGAAACCTCGGACCCGCTGTAAATGATCCAATGCAATGGGATTCACAGCCGAGTATTTCTTCCGATGGAAAGACTTTGTATTTTGCATCTGCGCGGGACTCATTGTCGGGAATTGATATTTATTACACGACGAAAAAGGAAGACGGCAGCTGGACACGGGCAATCAAACTCGGTTCCTCAATCAATACACCGGGCAATGAAAAATCACCTTTCCTTCACAGCGACAGCCGGAGCTTGTATTTTTCTTCTGATACTTTACCCGGGCTTGGCGGTTATGATATATTCATGAGTAAGTCGGATGAAAAAGGACAATGGGGAAAACCGGTGAATCTTGGTTACCCGATCAATACTGAATCCGATGAAGTTGGTTTTTTTGTCAGTACAGACGGGAAGACCGGTTATTTTGCGTCCAACAAGATTAACGGCGGCGGTTCAGGCTACGATATTTATTCCTTTGACCTGTATCCGGATATGCGGCCCAATAAAGTATATTTTCAAAAGGGGGATATGAATGGAGAAAAAAATGAAGAAATTATTCATGCAACCATTGAACTGAAGGATGCGACTACAAAAAAACTGACAAAAATTGATGTTGATTCTGTGACAGGAGAGTACGCATTCGTGGTTAATTTTGAACATGATCTATTATTATCCGTTAAAAAAGAAGGGTACGCATTCGAATCGCAATACATTTCTTCTCGGGATACGGAGAATCTCCAACCGGTGAAGCGGGACATTGAACTGAAAAAGCTTGAAGTCGGAGAGCAATACACGATCAATGATATTCTGTTCAGCACAAATTCTTTTGAATTGAACGATACAATCAAAACTGTTCTGGATGAATTCTCGGACTACATGAAACTCAATCCGAAGCTGAGAGTCGCATTGCACGGCCACACGGATAATATCGGTAACCCCAATGACAATATGGCCCTCTCGGAAAATCGTGCGAAAGCTGTTTACGACTACCTGGTTTCAAGGGGAATTGACAAAGGGAGAATGTCCTATAAAGGATTTGGTGAAACAAAACCCATTGCCTCCAATACCAGCGAAGGGGGGAAGGCTAGAAACAGGAGAACCGTATTTGTTGTCAATTCAAAATAATGAGAAAAAATTTCAGAAAAGATTTTTTAGGAAATCCGGGGTAGTTATCATGTAATTGTGTAAAGTTAAAATAAAGGCTATGAAAATTTTATTTCCTGCAGTTATTCTGTTCGTGATTATTTCCGCTCACGGACAAACGATTCGTACAATAAAAAATTCCGAAATACACAATGTGCGTGTTTATCAAAGCGGAGCACAAGTCAGCCGGACTGTTCAGACTGCTGTAGAAGCCGGCATCACCCAGCTCCTGTTGCCTG
>DAORHY010000420.1:0-2654 GCA_035438225.1 Bacteroidia bacterium | reverse complement strand
AATCAACAAAACATTTTTCCCAACAAGCAATCCGCTGAGTGTTCCGGGATCTGTTGTCGATGTTTCAGTCAAGGTGTAGTTTGTAAAGTATTGGTTGATTGCAGAGATTGTGTGCGGGTATTCCGCAAACAAGTCAGCGCCGTATTTCATCGAAAGCACACGGATATTGGCTCCGGATGCTCCATTCAGGTTATACACAAGTTCTCCGCCGGCCACGTTGCTGATGGCAAGGTTAAAGGTTACCTGGTCTCCGCATTGTGCATTGGCAACAAGTGAATCCGGAGTAACTGAAATCTGCGGAGGCCCTTGTACGGTGAGTGTTTGCGTAAGTGTATCGGATTCGTTACAAGTGAAAGCGATCAGGGTAATTGTGTAGGTTCCCGGATTTGCAAAAGCATGCACCGGATTCTGACTGCGTGCTGTATCGCCATCACCGAAATCCCATAACCAGCCGGTTGGAGAGCCTACGCTGGCATCGGTAAACTGAACACCGGTTGCAAGTGGAGGTGTCGGGTCGCCAATGATGAAATCTGCAGTAGGGGCAGCACTGGAAGCAATGACAGAAGTCCAGCTGCATTCGAAACCGGCAAAAGTAATCGATACATCAGAGCGCCACACTATCAACATGGATCCGGAAGTACAGGTAACAGGTCCTGGAATCACGTTTCCGTCTGCGCTTAAAACCTGGGGATCATTGACTGTTGTACCGTCGTAGACGTTTAAGAAGTCAAACCCTGATTCTGTTTCGAACGCCGTAAAGGTCAGTGTGATGCTGACTGCACAGGTGGGCTGAACAAGCAAAGTACAATTTTCATTCACCTGATAAGTACCGGTAGGTCCACCGGTGTCATACAACGTACCGCTCGTATCGGTAGTCTGCGTGATCGAGCAGATGTTGTAAGTGCCTTGTGCAGATGCTTGTAATTGTACAAAAAACAAGAATACAAAGGCACAAAACGCGTGAAGTAGTAGTTTTTTCATAGCGGTCTGGTTAGTTTTTTAATGATCTTTCAAATGTAGGACAATTTTTTGAAAATCCAATTGCCGGCCAATGCCCCGGAAGATGGGATTAGCAAGGCTTTGAGAGCTATATTTTTATAGAAAATGTTAATGTTTTACCCCTCTCAAAACCCCACATTTGCACGGAAAAGCTTGATCGAAATGGCAAGCAAAACGATACCAAAAACCTTACGCAGAATGCTTATCCCGGCAACACCCAGAAATTTCTCGACCCGGAATAAATTCCGCAGGACAATGTATACTACGACCAGGTTCAGGAAGATGCCAATAATAATCGTCGGTATATCGTATACTGCCCTGAGGGAAAGAAGAGTAGTCATGGTTCCGGTACCTGCAATGAGTGGAAAAGCCACCGGTATGATGGATGCGGTTTCCGGAATCTCATCCTTATACAAACGGATCCCCAGGATCATTTCCAGTGCAAGAAAAAAGATTACCAGTGAGCCGGCGATGGCGAAGGATTTTACGTCAACTCCCAGAAAATCGAGCATCGTTTCTCCGACAAAAAGGAAAACGACCATGATAAGGGCCGACACGATTGTGGCCTGCTCAGGATGAATACGTCCGACTTTTGTCTTAACGGATAGCAGTGCAGGAATGGATCCGATAATATCGATTACCGCAAAGAGGATCGTAGTGACTGTCAGGATTTCCCGGAGGCTGAAATTCATGCGATCGAATGTACAAAAAATGAGTTCATTAATGAGGCAGGTAAAGGATCTTCCTGAAAGCACCCTGTTTATATCAAATCAACACCGCCTTTCAAAAAAATAAAGATACCCCTTCGTCAGATCTGGTTGTACCACTGATTCAATGGCGTAAAGGAGAAGATGAGGAACGGTAGAATAAAAAGGGGAATCCGGATGATCCCGGACTCCCCTAAAATTTTTTTAACAAATCGATTTATCCGTTCAGCGCTTCTGCACCTGCAACAATCTCAAGAATTTCCCCTGTAATTGCAGCTTGACGGGCTTTGTTATAGGAGAGTCGCAGTTCCCGAAGCAGATCCCCGGCATTGTCGGTTGCCTTGCTCATGGCTGTCATCCGGGCACCATGTTCGGAAGCGTGTGAATCAAGAAGCGCTTTGAAAAGCTGGATCCTCACAGACTTTGGAAGGAGTTCCAGCACCAATTCTTCTTTTCCGGGCTCAAAAATATAATCATGAACCACCGCTTTTTCGTTTCCTGTTTTTACCGGTGGAGAAACGGGGAGCATTTTTTCATGCTGAACGTACTGGACAGCTGCATTTTTAAACTGGTTGTAGATTATATCCACACGGTCGTATTTGCCGGAAGCAAATTCCTTCATGATCGAGTCCGCCACCACTGCAACATTATCAAAGGTCAGCTTTGCATACAGTTCATTGTGATTTCCTGCATAAAGATTTTTGCTCTTACTAAAGAAATCGCTCGCCTTCTTTCCGATGCAAAGGATTTTCACATTTCCTTCTTTTGCCTGGGCAGCGTAGTCCTCACGAACCAGGCGGTTCACAGTCCGGATAATATTCGCATTGAATGCTCCGCACAACCCACGGTTGGAGTTGATAGCAACAATCAGGATGTTTTGAACCGGTCGTACCTTTGTCAACTCACCCCCGGCACCACCCTCCAGTGTACCGGAAATATTCTCCATGA
>DAORHY010000419.1:0-2659 GCA_035438225.1 Bacteroidia bacterium | reverse complement strand
CCGGATGAATGTGTACCAACACCAGCTGTTCATTTGTTTTGGTACAAATGACTCAGCCATGCACAGCCTACTTTGGTTTCTCAGTCCTGGCAAGTCAATTCAATGTCAGCTTTTTTGATACTTCTTATACCGGAACTGGCAACATCATTTCCTGGTCCTGGGATTTCGGCGACAGTACAACATCCAATTTGCAGAACCCGAATCATACATACCCGGGGCCCGGATCTTATCAGGTTTGCCTGACCATTACCACATCGACAGGATGCTCGTCAACCTATTGTGACCGGGTCGATTTTTTAAGTACCTCTTGCCAGGCAGGTTTTGGTAATTATGGCGCAAATCCATTGCAGATAACATTTGTTGATTATTCCACATCTTCTTCCGGTACCATAACCGGTTGGACCTGGGATTTTGGTGATGGAGGCAGTTCCACACAGTCGAATCCGGTTCATTCATACGCTGCCGGCGGCTACTACCCTGTTTGTCTTACAATCAGCACCACTACCGGATGTATGGATACTTATTGTGAGACAATTTATGTGGCAACTACCACGTCCTGTCAGTCGTCATTTACTTTTCAAACGAATGGATCCGTAGTCAATTTTCAGGATAACAGCATTCCATTGAACCATATTTCAGTTTGGGATTTTGGAGATGGCAACACTGTCACTCAGTGGAATGGCCAGTTGGTTTCGCATCAATACCTGAGCACTGGTACCTATGCGGTTTGCCTGACGATCACCGATTCTTTATGTTGGTCAACCTCTTGTGACACCATTGTCATCACACAATCGGGTTGTTCCGCGCAGTTTAGCAGTTCTACGGATTCCATCAGTCCGATGAATGTATGGTTTACGGATCAGTCTGTTGGAGCTATCACAAACTGGTTGTGGGATTTCGGAGACGGGGCAAGCTCTACAATCGCAAATCCGGCTCACACCTATGCCTCGGTTGGAACGTATCGGGTCTGCCTCACTGTTGTAGATACTATCAACCAGTGCAGCAATACTTTTTGCCAGAATGTGTATGCAATTTCTCCATGCGCACCCTACTTCGGTGCTTATCCCGATTCCCTGATTCAAACTGGAGTGGATATGATTTTCTGGACGCAATCTCCCTGTGGTACTCCGACGGCAATCTTCTGGGATTTTGGTGACGGCACCTATGATTCCACCGGTGTATTGAATCCGGTGCATACTTATGCGGACACGGGAACGTACACTGTTTGCGAATGTGTGGTTATTGGTGTGGACACATTTTGCAATTGCCAGCCTGTATATGCTTATCGTATCAGCAGCGGCATTGATGAACTCAGTTCACCGGTGCGCAGTTTGACAGCTTCACCAAATCCTTTCCGGGAAAATGCTGAAATACAATTTGAACTTTCGCAGGAGGGCAAAGTGGAACTTTCCGTAGTGGATATCCTTGGCAACCAAATCGAAGCAATTTACAAGGGTCATGCAGCAGGTGGAAGTCATGTTTATTCTGTCAGCGGACGTGGCCTTTCACCCGGGATTTATTTCATACGACTGCAAGTGAATGGTTTTGCGAAGACACAAAAAATATTTTTCCTCCCATAACCGTGTTTGTTTTCCAAAAAAAAATACCCCGGGAAAGTATCCCCGGGGTATTTTTTTTCAACCCGTAAGTATTCATCGGCATTTCAAGGAAAATTATCCCGGATTTGCGTCAGAAAATAATTTTAATTTCTTTTTCAGCATTTCTACTTCCTCCTTGGCGCGTGTCAGGTTTTGTTCAACTTCCTGAAGCAGGGTCCCCATATTCTTTGAATTGCGGAAGAAGCCAAGGTTGTTTTCGTACTGACTGATGGTTGCCTGGAGTTTGTTGATTTTATCTTTAATCATACTCTTTTCTTTCCGGAGCAGGTTGCCTGCCTCGTCAGACTGGGAAAGCAGTTCAACATTGCTGCGGAACCGTTCCATGTGAAGATTGGAAGATTCCAGTTTCATTGAATCGTATTTGGCATCCAGTGCTTTTTTATAACGTTCCCAGATTCGTTGTTTATCGCGCATCGGGACATGTTCAATATTTTTCCATTCGGATGAAAAATCCCGAAGTTGGCGAAGGTCGTCATCGGCTTTTCCGGTAGGAGTGAAGGATTCAATCCGTTTGATAAGGTCTTCTTTTTTGGCCAGGTTTTCGGCCTGTTCATTGTCCCTTGAACTAAAATGTTCACGTTTGCTGGTGAAAAATTTATCGCAGGCTTCACGGAATTTTTTCCAGAGTTTATTTTCTTCCCATTGTTCGATGTGTCCGGCTTCTTTCCAGTCTTTCTGCAATTGCAAGACCTGTTTGGTCACTTCGTCCCAGGTTTCGTGTGTAGCATTTGCAATTGCTTCAGCTTTTTCAATGATGGCAGATTTTTTCTCCCGGTTGGACTTGTGTGTTTTTTTCAGGTCACCGAAAAACTCCCGTTTTTTACTGTAAAATTTATTCAGTGCGGCACGAAATTCATTCCATACCTGTTCGTTTTCTTTTTTTGGCCCGTACCCCAGTTTTTTCCATTCTTCGAAAATGCCGTTGAATGTATCAGTCATGGTTTGCCACTGCTTCGGGGTATCGAAATTTTCTTCTGCAATTCCCTGAGCACGGATAAGCAACGCTTTTTTTGCTTCGATATTGGCTTGTTCATCCTTCT
>DAORHY010000418.1:0-2659 GCA_035438225.1 Bacteroidia bacterium | reverse complement strand
GAAAAATGTTTTTCAGTGCGAATAATGCAAGCACCGGACAAGAACTTTATTCCTATAATGGTTCTACTGTTACACTGGAGATGGATATTAATCCAGGAACTGCCAGCGGTCTTCCTTCTTATTTTTGTCTGGCGGGTCCGTATATGTACTTCCGTGCCGATGATGGTATTAGCGGACAGGAAATCTGGGTAGAGACCGGGACGGCAAGAGGCATTCTTTCGGATGTTCATACAGGACCTCCCGGGTCAGACGTTTCTTCTCCGGGTATGGTAGCCTATAACGGTAATCCTTATTTTGCTGCCTTTACAAGTAGTCTGGGCACTGAGGTATGGTCTTACATTCCTCCGAATGTATCTCCGAGTCCTGAAATTATTTTCGGTCCTGGATCAGCGAATCCATCTTTACTGACCATTTACAATAATCGCTTGTATGTTCAGGCGGATGATGTGGTAAATGGATCGGAATTGTGGGAATATTCCCTGCCTGCACCAAACTATAATTATCGTACTGCCGGAAACGGCAACTGGAATGATTCTACAACATGGGAGGTATTTGACGGAACCTACTGGATTCCTGCGGAAGATGCGCCAAATGGTGCAAATGGTGGAACCATCACAATCAGAGCAGGACATACGGTGAGCAACAACTCCCTGAACATTGACGCGGATGAGCTGGTTATTGAAAATGGAGGTACGCTGAATATTTCAGAAGGAACTTTGAATATCCTCAATGGGTCCGGTGTCGATATGGTTTGTAATGGAAGTCTGAATATCAATACCGGAAGCATCCGGAGCAATGGTATCGTTGAATTCTCGTCTTCATCTTCATTTTCACTGGGTAGTTTGAGTCAGTTGATGGGACCCGGTATTTTTAATATCCTTGGTGGAGCAGTCTTTAGCATTACGGATTCTCCCTGTACTCTTGAAGATACCTGTGTCGTCAATAATTACTCAACATGTAATTATGGATCGAATGCAGATCTGACAATCGGCCTTGCCTCTGTATTCAATAATTACGGAACATTTTCAATTACCAACAGCGGAGATGTAAATTCCAACTCTTCCGATGGAGTTTTTAATAATATGGTCGGCGGCCACGTGTCGAAAGAAGGCAACGATATTTCCGTTTTCTCTCCCGGGTTCACATTTAACAATTACGGGAATTTAACAATTATGGAAGGCATCCTGAGTATTGATGGAAGCAACGGAGTGTTGGGCGGATATGTTCAAATAGATCCAAGTACAGAGTTTGCCGGGAATGAATTGGTCTTTACCGGGGACACAATTGAGAATAACGGTGTCATCAGTATTGTTGCATTTAGTATGGGCGGGACAACGTCTCAGTTTATCACAGGCACCGGCCAGATTTCCAGTTTGTTGTTCGGTAATCCTTCCGGGATCACCCTTGCCGGCGACCAGACCGTCACCGATAATTTAATTTTTGACCAGGGGCTGGTGTACACCTTGGAAAACAGCCTGGTGATTGGTGAAACAGCAGCTGTCTCCGGAGCCTCTGCTCTCAGTTATGTGGTTGGAAATATGCAACGTTATTTTGCCAGTCCGAATACGCTGACCTATGACATCGGTGATGTTGATGCATACCTGCCGATAACGCTTACTCCAGACGTTTCAGCGCCGGGGTATTTTCTCGCCCGAACCGAAGCCGGTGACCATCCGGCGATTGCCACTTCCGGCATTGACCAGGATAAAAGCGTGAACAGATTCTGGACGATTACCAACATCAGTGCAACCTTTTCGAGCCTTGGTGCTCATCTGACATGGTCAGCTACAGACCTCGATCCTTCCTCAAACCCACTCAATTTTGTCGCTGCGAAATATGACGATCCGAACTGGGCCCCGGTTTCGGTTACGAATAATGACACGTTGTCAATTACCATTGGAAGCCTGCAGTCAATGAGCGATTTCCAGATTGGAGAAGCGCTTATTGAGCCTGCAGAGGCACTGCATTTTGATGGTGTGGATGATGTTGTAACCGGGCCCGGTGAAGTGATACCGATTAACGATAGTCCGTATACAGTTTCTGTCTGGGCCAAATATGACACTCCGGTGTTTGGTGAGATGAATGCTATTCTCTCACAAGGCCGTAACTTTTATATCGGACAAAATTTTGATGGAGTTATTCGTGTTGGCGATGCCTGGTACACAACAGTTCCATTCCCACAGGATGCAAGCTGGCACAATTATACCGTTGTCAGAACTGCAGACAATACCTATCTATATGTAGACGGAGTATTGGCTGAGGCCAGTGGTTATGCTATCCCGAGTCCAACCAGCACACCTCCGAGCAATCCTGTAGCTAATTTTTATATTGGTGCTCAATGGAATGGTGCCGAGAACTGGAGAGGATCAATCGACGCAGTAAGAGTATGGAACAGGGCACTTTGTGCTGCAGAAATTGATTTGACTTTCAGTTGTGAAATGGCCGGTTATGAATATGGCATGGTCGCATCTTATAATTTTAACGTTGGAACTGCCGGCGGTAATAACAACAGTCCGGCTCTGGATACCCTGGCTGATGTCAGTGGGAATGGATTCAATTGCATTCTTCAGAATTTTGCACTTACAGGCAGTACTTCCAACTGGATAAAACCTGTTGGATTTAACATTGGAGGTTGCGCCCCGATCAGTATTACCAGTGT
>DAORHY010000417.1:0-2674 GCA_035438225.1 Bacteroidia bacterium | reverse complement strand
TAGTTTGAAAACCTTTGTGGGTAAGGGCTTCGAAAAAAATACAAGTTTAATTAACCAAATACACACCAATTCCAGTTCCCCTTTTTTTTGGAGTAACCCCCCGGAAGGAGACTACCTTTGGAGGTCAAAACTGATCAGTTTTTATTTAAAATTCAATTAATATGGCGGTAACTTATCATATTATTGGTGAACAACCGGAATTCATTCGGCAAACTAAATTTGTCATGGGTGAGTGAAAAATCCCGGATATATTGACGGCGGATTTAGGAGTATTCGAATAAGCGTTTTACATTGCAGCTGTAAAAACGGATAAACTATGAAAAAACCATTACTTCTCTGCTTTTTTTTAATATTCGGTGGTAAATTCCTGTCTGCCCAACCCACCTTAAGTTCTGCTAATAATCCTCAGGCCGGGGAACGTTACTTTTACCGGATTACAGATACCATTGCTCAGCCGGGCGATCCCGGTGCAGGACAAACCTGGAACTTTACCAATGTCTTTGTGAGCCTGAATACGGTGATCCTGAATTATGTGCTACCGTCTGCGACTCCTTATGCTGCTTCGTATCCTTCAGCCAACCTGGCTTCCTACATTATTTCGGGGGATTACGAATATTACACAACCGGTGCATCGTCATTTGTTTACAACGGAAAAGGAACCGTTAATGACCAGGCCCAGATCACCGGATCCAGTTATATTCTTTTTAGCTATCCTTTCACCTTTGGTACGAATGTGGTCAATACGGTGAGCGGTTCGACCGGAGCAGGAACAATTTCGGGAACAGTTACCGTGACCGGAGACGGTCATGGAACACTGAAGCTCCCGGGCATCACTTACAACAATGTGCTTCGTGTGCGGCGCGAGGAAAATATCACCTATAGTTTTGGCCCCGGAGTGGATGAGAATATTCTGACGGTTTCCTATTTTTGGTATTCCTCTCAGCATGACGGTCCGTTGATGAAATTTGTCACCACAACAACCTCCGGAATTGCCACCGGATATACCAAGTTTGTCGGTGTTGCCGACTTTGGACTGGGCATTGACGGACCTGAAAATCCTTCCATTTCATCAATCGCTGTTCATCCCAATCCTGCAACATCAGATGTTCAACTTTCTTTTTCATCGAATCAACCTTCGGATATCCTGTTCCGGGTCATGGACATCACGGGAAGAATCTGGAAAGAATGGAATCGTTTCACGGTACCGGGAGAAGTTTCAATTCGTCTCGATGTTGCCGATCTGCCACGGGGGATTTACCTGGTTTCTGCTTACACCGAAGGTACATTGCGTCAGGATCGTTTAATCCTTGAGTAATACAATTCAGACAGTAAAAAAAATAGTTGATGATAAAAAATCCGGGCTCTGAAAAGGGTCCGGATTTTTTTATCAGAAGAGAAACAGAAAATTTTTCATGCCAACCGCGTGTTCCGTTTTGCAAACTTCCGGGCCGGCTGTTTGAATGAAAACTGCACAGTACCTGATGAAACGAAATCCGGTCTAATTGTTCAACAGTTTTGAGCGATCCAAAGCCGCCCTTACGAATCTTACAAACAAAGGGTGGGGATTTTCAACAGTACTTTTGTATTCAGGATGAAATTGTACGCCAACGAACCAGGGGTGATTTTTTAATTCCACAATTTCAACCAGGTTGCTTTCGGGATTTGTTCCGGAGGCCGTCATTCCGGCTTCTTCGAAATCTTTCAGGAACTTGTTATTGAATTCATACCGGTGCCGGTGGCGTTCTCCGATTTTTTCCTTTTTATAAACACTCGCTGCTTTCGTGCCCTTGTGAATACTGCAATTGTATTCTCCAAGCCGCATGGTGCCGCCCTTTTTGGTGATGCTTTTTTGCCCTTCCATAAAATCAATCACAGCATGTTTTGTGGAAGGGTTCATTTCTGTGGAGTGCGCATCTTTCCAGCCCATGACATTTCGGGCAAACTCGATTACCGCACATTGCATGCCCAGGCATACGCCGAGGAAGGGGATGTTGTTTTCACGGACATATTGAATCGCAGAAATTTTCCCTTCAATTCCACGGTCACCGAAACCGGGCGCAACGAGAACACCGTGCAAACCACCGAGTTTGGCTGCAACATTGGTCACTTCTATTTTTTCTGAATGAATCCATTCAATTTTTACTTTGCATTCATTGGCAACACCGGCATGGATAAAGGATTCCACGATGGATTTGTAAGCATCTTTCAGCTCGATGTATTTTCCGACCAACCCAATTTTCACTTCGTGAACCGGATTTTTTAGTTTTCCGAGGAATTCTTTCCATTGTGTGAGTTCCGGTTCCTGTTGAAGCGGAAGTTTCAGTTTGTTCAGAACGACCTTGTCCAGTTGTTCTTTGTACATCAGCAAGGGGACATCGTAAATGGTTTCGGCATCAATCGATTCGATCACTGCATTCACATTGACGTTGCAAAACAGGGCAATCTTCCTCCGGATTTCACTGGAAAGTGATTTCTCCGTCCGGCAGACAAGCACATCGGGTTGAACACCCAGTTCGAGCAGTGCTTTCACACTGTGTTGAGTTGGTTTGGTTTTCAATTCGCCCGCAGCAGCCAGGTAGGGAATCAGGGTCAGGTGGATCGACAAGGCGGCACTTCCCAGTTCCCATTTTAATTGCCTTACCGTTTCCACATACGGCAGGGATTCGATGTCGCC
>DAORHY010000416.1:0-2676 GCA_035438225.1 Bacteroidia bacterium | reverse complement strand
TTTCGCTGTTTCAGGATATTTGTGCAGGTAATTATCGAGTTCCGTTTTGACAAAATCATTGATCCAGGTACGGATTGCCAAACCATTCGGCTCACGGAACTGTGAACCAAGTTTTGTCTTGGTTTGTGATTCGAACACCGGTTCCTGAACTCTTACGCTGACAGCAGCGAGAATGGAAGTCCGTACATCCGAAGCATCAAATTCTTTTTTATAAAATTCACGGATGGTTTTTACAATTGCTTCACGAAAAGCAGCCTGGTGTGTACCGCCTTGTGTAGTATGTTGTCCGTTCACGAAGGAATAATATTCCTCGCCATAAGAGGTCGTATGCGTAAACGCGATTTCTATATCGTCGCCTCTGAGGTGAACGATCGGGTACAAAATTTCATCGCTCAGATTTCTATCGAGAAGATCCTTCAATCCGTTCTCGGAGAAAAATTCTTTATCGTTAAAACGAATGACGAGACCTTTATTCAGGAATACATAATTCCAGAGCATGCTTTCCACATAATCCCTGTTGTACCGGAAATTACTAAAGATGCTTTCATCCGGCTGAAAAGAAATGAGCGTTCCGTTCTTTTCGTCACTGGCTTTTTCTCTTTCATCCTTCACGAGATTTCCTTTGCTGAATTCAGCGGCCTTCATCCGTCCATCGCGGAAAGACTGCACACGGAACCAGTTAGAGAGTGCGTTCACCGCTTTTGTACCGACACCGTTCAATCCAACACTTTTTTGAAAGGCTTTGCTGTCGTACTTACCACCGGTATTGATTTTAGAAACACATTCAACAACTTTCCCGAGCGGAATTCCACGTCCGAAGTCCCGGATATCCACACATCCGTCTTTGATCTGGATATCGATTACTTTACCATATCCCATCACGTGTTCATCGATACAGTTATCGACGACTTCTTTCAGCAATACATAAATACCATCATCTTTAGAAGAACCATCTCCGAGTTTTCCGATATACATTCCGGGGCGGGTACGGATGTGTTCCTTCCAATCGAGCGAGCGGATGCTATCTTCCGTATAGCCATGATCAACAGTTTTCTTTTCAGCCATCTTTATTTGGTCATTAATAACAATTTACAATCACTTCAAAATATTTTCTGAATCCGGACAATGCAGATGCATTGCCATTCTTGGGCATTTTTTGGCATGCTAAAATTAGCCTTCCCCTTTAAATTCAGCCTCTGTTTCGTAGCGGAGTTATACACAGTGCTGTGTGTATGGATGAGCTGAAAACAGCGTAAATGCTCAGGAAACGATGTGTTCGTTTAATTTCCTGTGTACAAATTCCTCATCCGCGTCAATTTCAAGGCATTTTATCCTTGCTGTTTGTCCCTTTTTCAGTTGGATCCGGGATTTGGGAAGATCAAGGATTTTCGAAAGGAAAACGATCAGGTGTTCATTGGCTTTTCCGTCAATTGCAGGTGCTTTTAGCCTTATTTCCCAGTCATTTCCGACTTTTCCGACCTTGTCGAATCGCTGATTGGGCTTGACTTTCAGGTAGATCTGCATCTTCAGGAAAAAGAGTGCGCAAAGGTAATCAACTCGGGGAAAAAGAGATTGAATTCATTTTCAAACGCAGCATAGTGCTCCCGGAGATCAGCCACAGATTCGTCCATTTTATTCTCGAAGGACACCCGCTTTGAAAGTCCGGTGAGGGCCCTGCCGATACCTTCGACAGAAGCATAATTGAGCAGCCAGTTGCGTTCAATCATGAATGGAAGGAAATAATGCACTCCTTCCGGCAGAAACTCAGTGTATTCATGCAGGATGCGGTAAGTCCGGTGAGAATAATCCTCCAGGCTGAGCGATGAATACAGGGAAAAATCATGGGCCAGAAAATGATCGTAATACAAGTCAACGATGACACCGGAATATTTTCTGTATTTCGGTCGCAGCCGGTCTTTGCTTAACGTCGTAACAGGGTGGTGATCGGTGTATTCATCAATTTGCCTGTGCAATTCTATACCTTTTCGGATACCTTCAGGGTAATCGAATTTACGCCGGCCTTTGACAAAATCGGCAATGAAATTACCGACCATCAATTCTTTGTTTTCGCCGGAAAGGTAGATATGTGCCAGGAAATTCAAGGGTATACAATTGATTGGGACAAAATTACGTTAATCGGGTTGACCTAAGCGTATTGATTTAATATCTTTACAGAAATATGAAAAGAATTGCTGTACTCGCCGGATTTTTTTTCCTCTTCGCGTCCCTGCCGGTTTTTGCGCAGCAGACTTTCGTGAATTGCAAGGATTCTTTAAGAAGCGTCAACGAATACGAACCCTGCGGGCGCGACTATGCTCCTGTATGCGGTTGTGACAATGAGACCTACCGCAACGAATGTGCAGCCTATTTTTGGGGCGGTTTGTTCAGTGGCAGTTGGACAACCGGAACTGTATGTGGAAATTTTGATTTTGACTTCTTCCCCACTGCCATCAGTTATTTCCCTTCCCACCTGAACATCTTTATGAAAAGTCCGGGGTCTGCGGTGATGTATATTTACGATTCTTTCGGGAGGCTGGAATATTCTGAATACTACACTGCGACATATCCGGCACAGATCATCCAGGATGAAATCCCGGTACAAAATTTACTCCTGGGAATTTACACGATAGCTGTAGTTGTAGGAGAAGACATTCAGTATAAGAAATTCGCCAAAGT
>DAORHY010000415.1:0-2677 GCA_035438225.1 Bacteroidia bacterium | reverse complement strand
ACTGGTCGATCATTTCGGGTGGAAAGAATTGGGCAGCATTATTCCCATCAATTGTTTCAGGAGTAACCCGAGTGTAAAATCGAGCCTGACCTTCCTTCGTAAAACACCCTGGGCAAGGAAAAAAGTTGAAGATCTTTATGTTCAAATTATGTCAAAATAATTTTCCCTGATCCTTTAATTGCGCTTTTAACTACCTTCTCCGACTGCTGTAATTCCTGCCATCGTTAGCGAACGAAATCGAATCAGCGGTACAACCAAACAGGGCCCGTGTTTTAATTCATTTATTTCGGATAACCTGTGTTCATTTGGTATAAATGCTGTCCTTTTTACTTCACCCGGCCGGAACAAAAATGTATAAATTAATTGAGCCGGTATGATCTATAGCAAAAACGTATATCTTTATATAAACCTTCAACCCTTTCTCCTATGCCATTCATCTACTCAAGTTCGAACAACGTCTCCGCCAAGACAATGCTAAAGCCCGGAAGTACTGAAATCGGCAGCAGCACACAATACGGAATTTGCGCCGGCCTGACCTGCCTTTGGGTTAAAAATCTAATCCAGGGCCTGCCAGTCATGTCCACCCGGCCAAATGAATTTCATGCTTCGATTCTTCAGGCAAAAATGACTGCCAGTACCCGGACATTATCCGAGTTCATGAAAGGACTCTTTCAACATACGAACCTGCTGAACAGCTCCGTGATCCTGGACAATGTTACCGGAATACTGAACGAAATCATAGAAGAAATCCCGAGTTATTGGGTCCTGGTAGTGGTTCCGACCGGACAAACTGAAAGTACACATGCAATCGGTATTGCCGCTTTAAAAAATGCCGATCAGGATGGAAACAAGTTTTATTTCTATGATCCGAATTATGGAATGGAAGGGTATAAAACTTTTGAATCCCTGAAATTAACCATTACGATGCGGGGCATGTATGGTGCACATGACTGGAAAGCGTTTCAGGTGAGGTAAAACCGGCGCCGGGCATTCTCAAACAAGAGCACCGGGGGAAGAACAACTACCTGCAGCAATAATTTTATTTTTAAGTGAAAAGTTGCAACCATGGCAATAATATGAAATCCAGAGCACTTGCCTGAAATGTAATTTTCTCTGTGCATTCACTCTATTTTTAAACTCCTTAATCCAATTCTATTTATCATGAAAACAACTACAACCTTTCTCAAATTACTCCTTCTCTTTTTTGTTGCCACGGCGACTACCACTCTTGGGCAGAAAAAAACCGACCCCGCAATCGATGCGATTAACAATGAAATATTCGCAGAGTTTAAAAAAATCGAAACCACACTGAAAAATGACACAAAACTTTACGAGCGACTTACAAAAGAAATTGGTGCTGCGAATGCCATCACAGACTCTATCGCCCGCAAGGAGGCAATAAACAAATACCTGCAGACAAATGATGTAGCCTATGGAGAACTGGTAAAAAAAGCAGGAGTGGATTACAAATTACTGATCAACAGCTTGAGCAGAAAATATACTGCTTACAAATTTACGCTCGTGAATAAATACGGGATAGTGTATGAACGTGAAAGCTCAAACTACCGGGCTCAGTCGTATAGTGCTCCCATCAGCTACACCGCTCAAGACATCACCGGATTCAGCCACGATGAAGAAGAAGACTCCGATTGTTCTGCGCATGTTAAGTTTCCGTACAACCGGAGTGTTCACGTGAATACAACTGCATTAAGTATTACAAATCGGTGCGCAGCAACCGGCGAGCTTAAAAAGAGTGCGGAGCTTTCGACAACCAATCGACCCGTTGCACTTAATTTCACCTACCGTATAGACATGAATGGTGAAGCTTTGGGGGTATTCGGAGCTGCTCAAAGCAGCTCAAACATCGATGTTTTGATCCAGGGAATGTCAGAAATGTACGATGAAGATTACTACAAATCAGCAGTCGCACCGATAGCCATGTATTCAAGTTATGATAAAGATAAAGTGTACCCCAGGCAATTCAGCTTGTATCAACGCAATGAAAATACCAATTCCTTATATTTTTGGATTTATTCCACCAGTTCCAGCGGCTCATTGCTGTGCTGCGGTACACGCGCCCGCTCCAATGTAGCTATTTCAAAATGCGAATTTATAATTGCGCATTGATTAAAACTGCACGCTTTTCACTCAGTAGTTAACTTTAGCAAGATGAAAACAATTTGCATAAGTCTTTTTGTGCTCATTTTTGGACCCATTATTCTAAAAGCACAATTGCCGGGCATACTGGATGCCGCCAAAATCGTAAATCAGGCTATGGTTACCTATACCGACGAGGCTGAATTTGTTTCCATATTTTCCTCTTTCGGCTATAAGTCCCCCGATCAGATTGAATTGAATCGTTCTGCCACGACCAGTGGATTTAAAAACGTCTACGGATTCAACATTCCGGATGAAAAAGATCCAATTGGATTTAAATGGAATAAGGCTGACGAAGAAACCAATGAATGGCGACCTCAGGGAATAGCAGGATTTCAAAAGGGGAATAAAAGATTTTTAATCGTCACCTGGTACGCAATTGACGCCGAAAAGATCACAAATGTATCCAACAATCACAAAGGAGCCCGGATATCAATTGTGGATATCACGAATATGAATACGATTCGGTACAGGCATATTTTATTGGTACAGAATATTGCAAACAAATCAAATCCTGAGT
>DAORHY010000414.1:0-2682 GCA_035438225.1 Bacteroidia bacterium | reverse complement strand
ACAAAAATACTGACTTCATACAGGAAGTAAAGTGGCAGCGCTACCATGATCAGTGTGGTTGCGTCGGATGTAGGTGTGATCACTGCAGCAAGAATAAGGATGACAACAACAGCATGCCGACGGTAAGTACGCATAAACACGGGAGTGAGAATGCCGATTTTAGTGAGGAAATAAACGACAATGGGCAATTCGAAGATGATCCCGGAAATCAGTGTCATTGTTGTCACCGTGGAAATGAAAGAATCCAGGGTAATTGTGTTTTTAACCTCTGCGCTCACCTGGTAATTTCCAAGGAAATTGACAGTCATCGGAGTAATGATGTAGTATCCGAATAGGACACCGGCCAGGAACAGAAAGGAAGTGTAAAAAACAATTCCACGCGCATACCTGCGCTCCTTGTCATGCAGGGCAGGTTTGATGAAACGCCACAGTTCCCAGACCACGTATGGAAAGCCGCAGACCAGCCCGGCGATGAAGGCTACCCACATGTGCGTTGTGAACTGGGCAGATATATCCGTACTGATGAGAATGAAGGGACTGGTAGTGATACACAGTTCGTCACCCAGGTCAAGGCGTTCTGACAGCTGACAGAGCCATCTGTACGTGATAAAATTCGGATTCTTTGGGGCAAGGAGTACGCTGTCAAACAGGAATTCTTTGAAGAAAAAAAGCACCAGGGCAAAGGAAATGACGACTACGACAGCCCTGAATAAATGCCACCGTAATGCTTCAAGGTGTCCGAGGAAGGACATCTCTCCGTTTGGATTTTTATCCGGATTGAGAAAATTTAAAAGCGCCATGTGCGCGGTAAAGATAGCTTTTTGTGGTTGTACGGAAGACGCCCCTGAGATTTCTATTCCTCAGTTCCGGACCTGAAATGTTAATAAAAAGAGGATGGCTGGCGATAACAATTTTACAGGATACCTTCTTTGATAAGGTCATGCAAGTGAACCATACCCACATACTTTCCTTTGTCAGTAATGATCAGCTGGGAAATGTTATGTAGCTTCATAAGATCGAGTGCATCAACTGCCATTGTATCTTTTTCGACCGACTTCGCTTTCGCACTCATTATGTCCCTGGCTTTCATGTTTTCAATCGATTTACCAGTGAGCAGCATCCGCCGCAAATCACCGTCTGTAATAATTCCCTTTAATTTGTTTTTGTCAATAACAGCAGCCGCACCCAGGCGCTTTGAGGAAATTTCGAAGATGACTTTTTTTAAATCATCCTCCCCGGAGACACTCGGACGTTCATTGTGAGGAATGATATCACTCACCTTCAAATAGAGTTTTTTACCCAACGCTCCGCCGGGATGGTATTTTGCAAAATCCTTGCTTGAAAAACCTTTCAGGTCGAGAAGGCAAACGGCAAGTGCATCACCCATTGCCAGTTGAGCGGCGGAGCTGCTCGTAGGAGCGAGGTTATTCGGACAGGCTTCCTTTGAAACAAAAGTATTTAAGGTGACATCACAGGACACACCAAGGTAGGATTCCGGATTTCCAACAATCGCAATAAGCTTGTTACCCCAGGACTTCAGCAATGGAACAAGAATCTTGATTTCCGGTGTGTCCCCGCTTTTTGAAATGCAGATGATCACATCATCTTTTTGGATGATACCAAGATCTCCATGAATGGCATCGGCGGCATGCATGAAGATGGAAGGAGTGCCCGTAGAATTGAAGGTGGCCACTATTTTCTGACCAATGATTGCACTCTTTCCAATGCCTGTGACAACAACTCTTCCCTTGCTTTTGTGTATGTATTGTACGCTTTTAACAAAACTGTCGTCGATATAGGATTTCAGATTACTGATTGCTTTTGACTCTATTTCAAGCGTTTTGATGGCTAATTTTTTTATTTGCTGGGCTGTTTTCAAGGTTTTAAAATTTTTTTCAATGTACATCCGTTTTTCACTCGGTATTTCGGCAAAATTATTTAATTTTAGTTCCGAAACCTTTTCCAGAGCATATCCATTCATTTTTATTCTAATATCATAAAAATCAGAACAATACAATGTTAGTGGCTGAAAAACCTTTGAAAAGCTATCTCCAGAAATATTTTGGATTCGACAAGTTCAAAGGAGAGCAGGAGGAAGTTGTACAAAGTGTACTTGCAGGGAAAGACACTTTTGTCATAATGCCTACAGGTGGAGGGAAGTCGATGTGTTATCAGCTTCCTTCACTGATCATGGACGGAACGGCAGTCGTTGTTTCGCCCCTCATTGCCCTGATGAAAAACCAGGTGGATTCCATGCGGGGATTCAGTAATGGCGACGGTGTTGCTCATTTTCTCAATTCATCACTGAATAAAACAGAAATCGCACAGGTTCGAAAGGACATCAAATCCGGACGCACCAAATTGCTATATGTAGCCCCTGAATCCCTGACTAAGGATGAAAACGTTGAGTTCCTGCGCGGTGTCCAGAGATTGTCACCCGGTACTCGCCGACATCGAGCAACGGGAACGCAAAGTCGCCCGTGTCGCTGGTGATGTCCTGGCGTGTTAAACCGGTTCGAACTTGCAGAGCGACCACTTTTGCGCCCTGTACGGCCGCGCCGGAAGCGTCAGTCGCCGTGCCAATAATGCTCGTAGAAGTGGTCTGTGCCCACATGGATGATGTGAGCAATGGGAATACGACACTCAGGCCTGCAAGCAGGCGGTTCCATTTCATTGCGGTTT
>DAORHY010000413.1:0-2694 GCA_035438225.1 Bacteroidia bacterium | reverse complement strand
ATGCTTCCGAAATTCCCGGCCCGGGAGTATATATCGTGAAAGCGGTTTCAGGAACACTTTTCTTAAGCAGGAAGTGGATCGTTAAATAATTTTCGAAATCCTTCAGGATGGGTTAACATTTTCCATCCATCTTTTTTCGAAAGGATTGTTTTGTAGGAATACGGCTCCGGTTTTCAGCACATTTCCGTTTTGATTTTTAAATGGAAATCGGAAAATTGGATCAAAAACAGCACAAAAGATTCTTAAAAACAGGTTCGTATGATTGACGCCATGGGAATAACTGACGGAAATCATATCTGATTCATGTTCAATGAACTATCATTATTCCCTGTATTATTTTAAGGTACAGGCATCCATGATTCCGTCTACAACCCGACCAATGAGAAAGCTATTCTTTACTTACCTGTTGATGCTATTGTGCTCGATAAGCATCGCACAACCGGCACCGAATTTTAATTGTAATGATTGTTCAGGCGTCTCCCACGATTTCTATACCGAACTGAATGCCGGAAAGGTAATTGTTCTTTGCTGGGTGATGCCTTGCGCTGTCTGTGTCGGCCCTTCGCTGACAACCTATAACGTAGTGCAGAGCTATCAGTCAACCCAGCCGGGCAAAGTAAAATTTTACCTCGTTGATGATTATGGGGATACTCCGTGTTTATCCCTGCAGAGTTGGGCAAACACGAACCATCTCAATACAGCGACTGTATTTTCGGATGCATCCATCAGCATGTCTGCATTCGGTGTCACAGGGATGCCGGTGATTGCGGTTGTAGGCGGTGTCAGCCACAAAATATTTTATGTCGGAAAAAATACGGTTGATGTGGCAGCACTTCAAAGTGCAATTGATTCTGCAATCCTGACAACAGCTATTTACGAAATCGCTGACAGGATTCCGGTATTGGGTTTACAACAGAATCCTTCACACGGGCTCTCTGTTTTGAATTGTACACTTTCGTCTGCAGCAGTTGCACGAATCGATCTATACAGTCTTGAAGGCAAACGGATGGAGACAATTTATTCCGGAAATCTTGCCGCCGGCAGAAACAGGATTCCGGTGGATCTTTCCGGATACCGTTCAGGACTCTATTTTATTAATTATTCAGAAGGTGCCGTGCACAAATCAATAAAAATTCTGATTACACATTAAGTCCGGCAATTTCCTCCACAATTCAAACCGGCCTTCTGCACACACATTTATTTTTTCATGGCAACAACTAAACATTCAATCGCATTCTTCCATCTGGTTAGCTTCATTAGTTTACAGCTATTTGTCGGGGTTGTTTTTGTAAATGCCCAATGTTGTGCAGGTGGAAGTGGAAGCCCGATTGCCGGCGGGGCTTCGCAAGGGGTATTGTTGGAGAGACAGGTGGAGCTGAATACAAACTTTCAGTTTGTCGATACGCGGAAATTCTTTACCGGAGACTCACCGGATACGGCAAAATATTTCGACCGTTTTCACAGTGTATACCAGTATTTCCGTTTGGCTTATGGGGTAACAAAAAATTTTACTTTGTCCCTGGAAACCGGGAACTATTTGATGAAGGAAGAAATCGGTTTGAATAAAAATTCTGCAACAACGTATTCCTCATCAGGTATTGGAGATCTTATCGTTTTTCCCCGGTATGATATCATCAACCGAACCGAAGAAAACAGCCGGACAGAAGTCACGATTGGACTTGGCTATAAAATTCCACTGGGCAGCTACAATGATTCCACAGGTAATGTTGAGCCCTTTTCAGGGTCCACATATTATGTAACAAATCCGCAGGCTGTGCAATTGACGTCCGGTGCACAGGATGTTATTTTTTACACATTCCTTTTTCGCGGCTATCCCCAAAGGAACTGGCGTATTTTTGCAAATGGATTTTACATCAAAAAGGGATGGAATCCGCTGGGTGAAAAGATGGGTGACTTTGCAAGCTTCGGAATATTTGCTGGGAAAACATTTTTTGAAAAGCTTGGAGTTACGGTTCAATTTCGTGGTGAGTGGATGGATAAAATGACGTTGAATAAAAATATTCTTCTGTATGCGTACCCGAATTATAATCCGGATGCAACGGGATATAAAAAAGTATTTTTTACTCCGCAACTTAGTTTTACAAAAGGGAAGTTCACGGTGTATGCTCTGAGTGATTTCCCGCTGTATCAATACGTAACCAAAACACAAGTCGGATCGGAATTACAGGCAACGGTTGGTTTGTCGTTTCGTTTTTTTGCAGTCAGGAGCGTGATTAAAAACGGCATGGGCACGATGACATTTTCATGTCCGATGCATCCTGAAGTTCAATCTGCAAAACCCGGATTGTGTCCAAAATGCGGAATGGACCTTGAAAAAATAAAGTAAAGGCATTGATTATCGCGGTGCATTGCTGAGTTGCATTCAGGGCAAGATCCTTCTTTTCTTTTGCAACCCGAATAGTGAAAGAATCAGAATTGAATACTGAATGAAGCAAGCTCGAAACGGCGGGCCTGAACATGTTTTCACAACGCCGACAATGCAAATGAAAAATCAATTTTTCTTCCGTACTGTTCTCTGTTCGATCCGCTTTTCGTAATTCGCGCCCTGGAAGATTCGGTGGATATAAATTCCCGGAGTATGGATGTGGTCCGGATTCAAGCTACCGGCAGGCACGAGTTCTTCGACTTCTGCAATCGTGATTTTTCCGGCCATCGCCATCAGCGGATTAAAAT
>DAORHY010000412.1:0-2697 GCA_035438225.1 Bacteroidia bacterium | reverse complement strand
CTTCAGCAGGTGCTCAAGTCAGTACTGGATGATACTTCCCGAGTCAATACACTGATCGAGTTGAGCAGGATTATCCGGACAGAAAAACCGGAGGAAGCCGTGCGTTATGGCAAAGAAGCTGTCGAACTTGCAGAGAAGCTCAATTATACCAGGGGCCTTGCGCAAGCATATAAATGGACAGGTGTAGGGTACTTTATCCAGGCTTCTTATCTGGAGGCAATGCCCTATTACGAATTGTCTCTCGCGATGTTTGATTCCATTGGCGACAAAAATGGCAAAGCAAGCATGCTCGGGAACATCGGAAATATCTGGTACAACCAGGGAGTACAGGATAAGGCCATCGATTTTTATCTTAAATCGCTGAAGCTGGCGGAAGAAATCAATGATTCCGACCGGGTGATTACAATGCTCATCAATATTGGTGCTGTGTATACAGACAAGAAATCCACTTATGACAAGGCTCTGGAATACCTTCGGCGCGCCTATCCGTTGAGTGTTGCCATCGGCAATACGGATCTGGTAGGAACGACTACGGTAAATATCGGTGAGATCTTTTTTAAGAAGTATGAAATTGACAAGGAGGAGAACAAGAGAAGCGATCTGGATTCTGCGCTTTATTATTTTAAGAAATCCATCGTTGCTTACCAGGGGACAGAAAATCTTCCTTATGCCCTCAACTATATAGGCAGGGCTTACCTTGCCCAGGGTGATTTTTCGAGGGCAGTGGAATTCCAGCAGCAGGCCTATGCAAAATCTACGGAGCTGGGAGCCAGGAATGACATGATGATTTCCTTGTTACGGCTGGCTCAGACTTATTTCGAAAAGAAGGATATTCCGAAGGCCCTGGCTTCTTTTAAAGAAGCAGAAGCCATCGCTGCGGAAACAGACGCCACGAAGGAACAAAAGGAGATCTATGAGGGGATATCTGCTGTCTATGCGGAGTTGGCAGACTACAAAAATGCGTACAAGTACCAGGCAATGTTGATTAAAATAAAGGATCTGTTGTATGATATTGATTCGGACAAGAAACTCGGTACGTTGCAATTCAGCTATGATCTCGACAAGAAAGAATCAAAAATAAAATTACTTACAAAGGATCAGGAGTTGAAGGATCAGGAGATCAGTCGTCAAAAGTTTGTTCGAAACAGTTTCATGGGAGGCTTTGCGGTCGTGCTCTTGTTTGCAGGCATCTTTTTTTCACAGCGGAACAGGATTTCCAAGGAAAAGAAAAGGAGTGATGAATTGCTCCTGAATATTCTTCCTGAGGAAACCGCGGAGGAACTGAAATCCACGGGAACGGCAAAAGCGAAAAGTTTTAATTCGGTCAGTGTTTTATTTACCGATTTTAAAAATTTCACCCAGGCATCTGAAAAGTTAACGCCGGAGGAACTGGTCCAGGAAATCAATCACTGCTATTCCGAATTTGATAAAATCATCACCCGGCACGGTATCGAAAAAATCAAAACCATTGGCGACGCATACATGTGTGCGGGTGGATTACCGGTTGAGAATTTAACACATCCGGCCGATGTTGTAGAAGCCGGATTGGAAATGGTGGAATTTATCGAGAAAAATAAACAGGAACGAATCGCGAACGGGCTTCCTTTTTTTGAGTTGCGTTGCGGTATTCACACAGGACCTGTGGTTGCGGGAATTGTGGGTATTAAGAAATTCGCCTATGATATTTGGGGAGATACAGTGAACACGGCTTCACGTATGGAATCTTCCGGTGAGATCGGCAAAGTAAATATCAGCGGAACGACTTATGAAATTATTAAAGACAAGTTTAAATGCGAGTACCGTGGTAAAGTGAAAGCAAAGAATAAAGGAGAGATTGATATGTATTTTGTGGACGGAAAAATTACCAATGCTTAGTTTGAAATTTTCAGTACCCTGTTGACGAGAGTTCTGTAACCACCCGTCGATGTATTTACCGCGGTATTTTCAAATGTAATGTGGCAACATTGGATCACCGTTCAGTGTATGATTTTTGTCATCTCCTGGTGGTAAATTCTGCTTGTATTCCGGCTGTGATTTTTGTATTATTGTGGTGTTATTTCTCATGTAATTTAATTCTTTTCACTTCGTACCATTTTGTATAAAAAAACAAAAAATCATGAAAAAGGTAACAACAAAAAAAGCCGGTGCAGCAAAAGGAGCTGACAAGAAGCTTGACAATTCTTCCCTGAAAAAAGTGAAAGGCGGTCAAACACCTTTGCACAGAACAACCCAGATTAAAGGTAAAGGCGCTCTTTCCTGATTGATCTGGTTTTGATTTGACTTATTTTTTATTGAGAGTATTTTGAAACAGTTGATTGGTTTTTTAATCTGCCATCGAAGTGGGTTAAGCTAATGAACAGTTTGGTTGTGGAAATAAGTTAAATCCCGTCCTTCAGTTATTTCGCCCTGTACAATCAATTAATTCGTAAAAAAATCAATGTCATGAAAAACGAAAGCGGAAAAAAAGCTGGTGTAGAAAAAGGCAATCTGAAAAAACTGGATATTCCTTCCTTGAAAAAAATTAAAGGAGGACAAACTCCGATGCGCAGAAGCACAATTGTGAAAGGGAAAGGAGCTATCAGCTAATTTGGAATTCTTTTTTTGAATACTTACTTTTTTAAATATAGGATTTTAGTGGCATTATTATTTAAGGGAGCCTCTAAATACCGCTCTTAATGGCCGAGAATTATTTTCTGG
>DAORHY010000411.1:0-2713 GCA_035438225.1 Bacteroidia bacterium | reverse complement strand
ATATACCTTGTGCGGCTGAACAGTAACGGCAATAATGTGGTCCGGAAACTCGTTGTCGGGAAATAGTAATGCAGGGAATCGCTTTATTGCTCTGCTGTTAGTAGAAGGGCCAGGTTCAGGGCCTGCTTGCGCAATTCTGGTACGGCTGTGCTTTCCCATAATTTTCCCCTGAGCAATGAACCGATTGCGAAAAGTTGAGTGGATGCTGATCCGTCTTTCTTCAAAATACGTCCGTCTGCAGTTGCCTGGATACCCAAATTCATTTCATCCGGGAAAATATATCCTTTGCGGATCAGGTTTTGAAATAACCGGGAATTGAATTTAAGAATATCCGACTGCGGCCCCGTACAATTGATCACCCGTGCTGCACGGATGGTTTCTTCATCCTGACTTTTTCTTCTCCGGATTTGAATGCTTACGATTCCGTCTTCATCCCTGAGATCAAGGATACGACCGGCAATAATCTCAAGTTTGCCTTCCTGGATCAGTTGCTGGACCTGGTGGTGTATGTGTCCGGGCAAACGGTGCCGGGCAACACCCCACAAATGGCGCACATGAGACATGAAGCGGTGTTTGTCTTTCAACGCAAGTGATTGCCAGATTTCCTGGGTTTTCGACCGGACTGCATCCACAACAGTTTCGCCGCTCTCGCCGTGTGCTCGTGCTTTGCGTACGTGTTTTCTGAACAACTGCACCAGTTTTTCGAGTTCATAGGGCGGAGCGAGTTCATCGAGGATTTCACGTTGCGGATGGTGCGGACGATGTGCAAGAATGTTGAAGCCCTTGGGTGAAAGCGCGTAAATTTTATTGCTGAAATTTTTTTCAAGCAAACCGATTACCACATCCACCATCGTGAGGCCGGTACCGATGATAAAAACGGGAGCAGTACTGTCCAGGCCCATGACGGCTTGTTCTTTCCAGGGATTGGAAAAATACTTCGGACTGCCGATAAATTTTTGTCCGTTCAAAGCAGCATGCCCGGGTTCATTGTTGCCGGTTGCGAGAACAACCTGATGAGCCAGCACGGAAGAACCGTCACTGCACAGAATACGGAAGTGGTCGCCCTCCTGCTGCATATCCGTGGCTTCAGCATGTGTGAAAAACAAGCTGACATGATGCGGAATGTGCAGCAATGCATCGTGGTATATTTCTGCGAGGTATTTTCCGTAAATGTTCCGGGGAAGGTAGAGGAAAGGCAGAAGTTCCTGATCGTATGAATTGCATAGCCCTGATTTCCGGCACCAGTTGACAAAATGATCCGGATCATCCGGGAATGCACTCATGTTCCTGGCTTCAACATTCAGTACATGTTCATTGGAATAAGTATCGTAAGCAATTCCTTTTGCCAGAATATCCGAGTCGTGAATGAGTGTAACATGCACAGTTTTTTGTGCGGTCTTCAGGATATGAATCAGTGTCATTGCTCCGCAAAATCCACCGCCAATAATAGCAATGTGCAGGGTGTGAGAAGCGGGTTGATGTTGAGGTGAATGACTCATCTAAAGAATATCAGCAGATCAACAGGAGGAAATTGAGTTTCGTGCAGTGGGTAAAGCCCTGAACCAGGCAAATTTATTTCATTCGATTGAAAATTCAGCTCTTCTTTATTCCGCAAGCAGTCTGTTTATTCCGTGTTGCGAAGTTTGGATAAAAAAAGCTGCCCGGTAGAGACAGCTTTTTTATCCTGCACCAGTCATGCATTTACCTGGGAGCGAATAATATTCAACGCTCCACCGGCCTTGAACCATTCAATCTGGTTTTCATTATACGTGTGATTCACATTGAACTGTTCACTTGTGCCGTCCTTGTGATTCAGGCGTATGGACAATTGTTTGCCGGGGGCAAAAGTAGTCAGCCCGAGAATGTCGATGCTATCGTCTTCACGGATTTTATCGTAATCCGATTTGTCTGCAAAAGTGATGGCCAGCATTCCCTGCTTTTTAAGATTGGTCTCGTGAATCCGTGCAAAAGATTTAACCAGTATTGCCCGGACACCCAGGTGTCTTGGTTCCATTGCAGCATGCTCACGCGAAGAACCTTCGCCGTAATTTTCATCACCCACAACGATGCTTCCGATTCCTGCAGCTTTGTAGGCGCGTTGCACCGCCGGCACAGCACCGTATTCGCCTGTCAGCTGGTTTTTCACTGAATCGGTTTTGTCATTGTATGAATTCACAGCACCAATCAACATGTTGTTTGAAATGTTGTCAAGATGACCGCGGAATTTCAGCCAGGGTCCCGCCATGGAAATGTGGTCTGTTGTGCATTTTCCTTTGACACGGATGAGCAGTTTCAATCCGCTAAGGTCTGTTCCCTCCCAGGGCCGGAAAGCATCCAGCAATTGGAGACGCTCAGAAGTCGGTGAAACAAGCACCTGAACTTTACTGCCATCACGGGCCGGTTCCTGATAACCTGCATCTTCAACTGCATAACCTTTGGCGGGAGCTTCGAGGCCTTCAGGAGCTTTCAGTTTTATTTTTTCTCCCTTTGCATTGGTCAGGGTATCCGTCAAGGGATTAAACGTAAGGTCGCCTGCGATCGCAAGTGCTGTGACAATTTCCGGTGAGGCCACAAAAGCATGCGTGTTTGCATTACCGTCATTGCGTTTTGCAAAGTTTCTATTGAAAGAAGTGATGATGGAATTTTTTCGGTTTGGGTCTGAGGTATGACGCGCCCATTGTCCGATGCAGGGACCGCATGCATTTGCAAGAAC
>DAORHY010000410.1:0-2723 GCA_035438225.1 Bacteroidia bacterium | reverse complement strand
AGCATCGACACGCGGGCAGCTATTTCCGGTTCTGGTGATTGTGAAGTCAGTGCATATGACCACGTCGATGTTACCATCAGTGGAAGTGGAAATGTCTTTTACCAGGGAACGCCCCACGTGGAAACGCATATCAGCGGTTCCGGCAATGTAGTTCACCAGTGAGCCCATATTATTCTCTCTCTATAAATAGTGTAACCCCCATGCACTTCATACAGCCGGATCAGAGATGACCGGCTGTATGATTTATTTTAGAAGTGTCCATTTACAACCTGTTGTTGTTTTCAAGAATAGCCTGCACGTTAATTGTAGTGAAATCGTACTGACTGCATTTACTTTTATTTTGTATTTGCGGGTGAAGATTTTATGGAAACTCAAGGCATGAAAAAAATAATCATTCGGAATGGGGTGAAAAATGGAACCAGGAGGACTTGTTGTGACAGCTATACTTTTATGGTACAAATAAAAAAGGATGCTTGTCAGCGCAAGCATCCTTTTTATTCTTCATGAAGACAAAAGTTATTCTCCGGTATCAAATTTAATTCCCTGCGCTAATGGCAGTTCTGTGCCAAAGTTAATCGTGTTTGTTTGTCTTCGCATATAGATTTTCCAGGAGTCCGAGCCGGATTCACGACCGCCGCCGGTTTCTTTTTCACCACCGAAAGCTCCGCCGATTTCAGCTCCTGAAGTTCCGATGTTCACATTAGCGATTCCGCAGTCGCTTCCTTCGTGAGAGAGAAAGCATTCGGTCTCAAGCATATTTCTTGAAAAGATTGCTGATGACAATCCTTGCGGAACACCATTGTGGAGTTCGATGGCTTCGTCCATGGATTTGTATTTCATCAGATATAGCAGCGGAGCAAAGGTTTCATGACAAACGATGTCAAGGTTTCCGCTTACTTCGGCGATGCAGGGATTCACGTAACATCCGCTTTCGTATCCTTCGCCATTCATCACACTTCCACCAAGCAGAATTTTACCACCTTGTTTTTTCACACTCTCAATCGCATTGAGGAAATCCTGAACAGCGCCTTTGTCGATCAGCGGGCCAACCAGAGTCTTTGAATTCAGCGGATGGCCAATATGAATATGGCCATAAGCCTTTACAAGTTTAGCTTTGAAAGTTTCATAAACGGATTCATGAACAATCAGACGACGCGTGGAAGTACAGCGTTGTCCTGCTGTTCCAACCGAGCCAAAAAGGACGGCACGCAGCGCCATATCCAGGTCCGCGTTTTCTGTGATGATGATTGCATTGTTTCCGCCGAGTTCAAGCAGGCTGCGTCCGAGACGTTCACCGACGATTGCCCCGACGCGTTTCCCAACACGCGTAGATCCTGTGGCAGAAATAAGCGGAACACGTTTGTCGGCAAGGAAATTGTCCCCGACATACTTGGAACCGCCGGCTACCAGGTTCACTACTCCTTCAGGGACGTTGTTCTTTTTCAGTACTTCAGCAATGATGTTGTGTACAGCAATAGCACAAAGCATCACCTTCGAGCTGGGTTTCCACACGACGACATCCCCGCAAACCATTGCCAGCATTGCATTCCAGGACCATACGGCAACAGGGAAATTGAAAGCAGAGATCACGCCCACAATTCCAAGAGGGTGATACTGTTCGTACATTCTGTGTTTCGGGCGTTCACTGTGCATCGTAAAACCATTCAACTGGCGGGAAAGTCCGACGGCAAAATCACAGATATCGATCATTTCCTGCACTTCGCCCAGGCCTTCCTGGTAAATTTTTCCCATTTCATAAGAAACGAGTTTTCCAAGAGGCTCTTTGTATTGACGCAACTGATCTCCAATCTGTCGAACAATTTCCCCGCGTTTCGGAGCGGGCATCATGCGCCATGATTTGAATGCTGTTTCAGCGGTTTTGATAATTTTTTCGTAATCGTCAGCAGTGGCCTGTTTGATTTTTCCAATTAAGGTGCCATCCGCCGGAGAATAGGATTCAATGATTTCACCTTTGGTGTCGAACCATTGGGTGCCTGTACAGGCTCCTGCATTGGTATCTTTAATACCCAGTGTTTTGAGGACGTCGGCAATTCCGAATTCATTGGCGACTAATGTGTCGGTTTTCATAGATTGAAATTTAGCGGTGCAAAGGTAGCGAAAAGAGAGGGAATTTTCTACTTTGTGCTCTTTGAGAATTGTCAGGATGATTTCCGTGTAAAGTCTTAATTGTGGCGAAGAAAACAAGGTGAAAAACGAGAAAATATTAATACATGGGTTGTATTTATTGGGCAGTGGGATAGTTTTCAGCTGCACAACCTGGTATGTGAATAACCCGGATACTTTTCAATACCTGTCTATTGCAAAGAAATATGCAACGGGGCATTGGTCTCTTGCCATAAATGCTTATTGGAGTCCGATGTTGAGCTGGCTGCTGGCGGTTCCTGTATGGATGGGAATAAATGGAATTTTGGCACTGAAAATTCTCCAGTTTTTCATTGGTGGATTTGCTGTTTCTGCCTGGATGAAGCTTTCTGAAAAAACCGGGTTGAAGGGCGGAGTATTATCGCTGTTGAAAATTGGTGTCGTCCCGTTTGTTATTTCATATGCTCAATTGAGTCCTACGGCAGACTTGTTGTTCCTTACCATTTTGCTTTTTTTACTTCTGGTTCTTTCAACGGGAAGCTGGCGTAGCAGTTCAGATGAGCCGGTTATTGCAGGATTGATTGGCGCACTTTTATTTTTTTCGAAAGCATTTGGTTTTC
>DAORHY010000409.1:0-2751 GCA_035438225.1 Bacteroidia bacterium | reverse complement strand
GGAAGGCAATACATTTACAATTTCAAATCTTGGGATGTATGGTATTGAAGAATTTACTGCGATTATCAATCCGCCGGACGCATGCATACTTGCTGTTGGCGGCATTCAGGAGAAACCCGTTGTTAAAAACGGTCAAATCGTAGCTGGCAATGTGATGAAAGTTACTTTAAGCTGCGACCATCGGGTCGTGGACGGTGTCAGCGGTTCAGAGTTTTTAAGAACATTTAAAGGATTGCTTGAAAATCCTGTTATTCTTCTCGGAGAAATGTCTATCTGAAATCCACAATAAAAAGGCCGGAATATCCGGCCTTTTATTTCAGAAATTCGTTCAATAGGATAAAATCAGTTTTTGAACAGATTTTTTCCCCGCTCCATCGGCTATAATGAAGTAGATACCGGGACAAAATGAATTTGACGGGATGAATTGTTTTTCTCCCGCATTCATTTTTAACGGAGAGGCCCAGATGATTTTCCCCGTGATGTCTGCCACTTGCACAATGCCACGAAACGCCTGATGGAATTCGAGAATCAATTGTCCGTTTTTATCCATGGATGAAAAGAGTTCGGTCGTTATCGGCCTGTTCATGATTTCAGTTGTTATATCCGGGCCGTAAACAATGATTTCTTCAGTCTGAAAAGTGTTTCCCTGGTAAGCAGCAAGGTAGCCATTGCCGTTCGGGTCCATTGTTAATTGAGCATTGTAAATGTCCTGTGTATTGAACAAGCGGCCGGCTATCCAGCCAGAGGTTTCATCAGAGTAAATTATATTTCCCGTAAAAATATTCCCGCTGACTTCATTCAGAACACAAGCAGCTGAGTTGTTATGGATAAACAAACAGCCGGTTTCGGCACTAAATCCATTCGCTACTGCCACCGGGTTTGAAAATGAAGCAGCTCCGGGAGATTTGGAAAAATAATAAGCATGAACAGGGAAACCCCATCCGTCATTTCCCGACACTAAGAGGTGGATGACACTATCTTCTGTAACGACAAGTGAGGACGACAGGTCTTCGGCATTGGGAGATGCCGGATAGTCATAACTCCAGTTCGATCCGCCGGGACTGTCATTGTATGCATGATGGATGCGGTACGTTCCAAAATTACCACCCCGGTATACTATGTGAGCAATCCCATAAGGGTCCAGCGCAATGAGAGGACCAGCACCGCTTCCAAAGGGACCGAGCTGGCTGTTCACCAGTGTTTGGATGTTCCACGATCCATGAAGATTGTTTCCGTAACTGATTTTATAATTGCCGGAGCTGTCTTCCCAAATCCAGGCGAGGTGGATAAAACCGTCTTTGTCTATTGCAACCGAAGGATTGCTGTCTTCTTCCGGATTATGGGTGACCTGCTCGCGTGTCCAACCAGTACCGTTTTTGGTGTAGACAATTATTTCCGAATCAGTCGTATCATTTTCAGCGCAGGCAATAACAGGGATACCATCCGGTGAAGAGATTGCCAATTCTGGATCTTGGGAAGGCCCGACGCTTACAGTATCTTCTGGTGTCCATGGGTTGTTCGGCGGATGCATAAAATACAAAATCATCCATCCTCCGCTCCCAACAGCACGCTGTGCTATCAAATGAATTGTATTGCTTTGGTCGCAAACCAGTGACCGGTGGTTTACTTCGTCACGCTCAGAATTGTGGGTAAGGGTATCGGTCACGGCTCCTGTCCATTGTGCAAAAGCGGAAGAGGAAAAGAGAAGCGTGAAAATGAGTGCGGAATTTTTCATGGTCATGCAAATTAAAAGCTTACCAAAAATAAAAAAGATCCCGCTGCCGGAGCAACGGGATCTTTTATTTAACAACTCATTAAAATTATTCCACCACTACGCGGTGCATACTGGTACCCAGATCTGAACTGAGGCGAATGAAGTAAACGCCTTTTGCAAAATCAGTCAGGTTGTAATTGCGTTGCTGGATTCCCGTGAGGTTACGGACGATATCCGTAGTGATAATTCTGCCCTGAAGATCCATCATCTCGACAAGCACATCCGTTGCTTTTGCTGAAGCCAGTTCGAGTGAAATTAAATTGTGTGCAGGATTCGGGAAGATCTTCACGTGATCCACGGCGGTAATGCCTTGGATTCCTACTGTGATCGTCACATTGATCGTATCGGAATTGAAGCAGCCGTTTGCATCCTGAACAGTCACACTGTAAGTACCTGAGGAATTGACCGTGATAGTCTGGGTGGTTTCAGCATTCGGTCCCCATGCATACAGTACGAATCCGGGTCCTGCATCCAGAACCAGGGAGTCGCTGGCGACCACATCCGGTCCAAGATTTACAATGGGAAGGTCCGCAATGGCGGCTACAACACCGGTTCGGGTTTGTCCGTTGCAGACATTTCCAGTTTGTGCATAGTACGTCGTCGTCACTGACAGGAAAGGGATGCTGAATGAATTTCCTACGAACAGAAGATTTCCACCGGAAGGAGCATCAAACCAGTAAATGGTATCGCTTGCAACAGCACTGATCACAATCGGACCCGGACCGCAACGTTGTCCGCCCAAACCAGTTGGAGGATTCGGAATAAGGATGATGTCATTAGCGGTGATGATTGTATCGTTGCCATTATCCTGATCTGCGCTGTAAGCAGTATAACAGGTGATATTCAGAGTACCGCCGCCCAAAGTATTGATGGTTCCCATGACAAGGGTAACAGAACCTCCAACAGGGATAGTCGATTGGATCGTATCTGTAAAGCTTGCAGTAGTCAATCCTGTGATTGAAATTGTGACAGGGATA
>DAORHY010000408.1:0-2758 GCA_035438225.1 Bacteroidia bacterium | reverse complement strand
AATGATCTTAATTACAAAATGTGGGGAGATCATTATTGCAGGAAAAACCCAATCGGGGATCACCACATTATTCGTACTGCTACACCCGAAAAAATGAAGGTAATACAAAATAAGTTTTACCATCCGAACAACTCGCTGCTCTGTATCGCCGGCGATGTGGATCACCAGGAAGTGTTTGGAATGGTGAAGGACATTTATGCAAGCTGGCCGGCTTCGTCAATCGATCCATTCAAACGCTGGCCCATTCCCGACTTCTACCCGATGGTGGACCAGAATAATTTTGTTGTGATTAATGACAATGCCAAATCCCCGGTCATTATCGGTGGTTACCATGGTCCAGACACAAGAAATGACATTCCGGCCACTTACGCGGCAGATGTCTTTTCAACCATTGTGAATCTAAAACTTCTGCCCTACAAAAAGCACTGGTGGAAACCGGACTTGCATTCAATGCAAACCTCAATTACCAGACCTGTAAGTTCACCGGGCCAATCCAGGTTTTTCTGGTTCCAAATCCTGTACGGATCAAAGAAGCCGTGAAGGCACTTCAGGACGAAATAAAAAAATGGGACCGTGACGATTATTTCACGGATGAACAATTGGCCACTGCGAAATCCCAATTGGAAATATCCGACGCTTTTGGAAAGGAGAAGACTTCCGATTTCGTACACACTGTAACTTATTGGTGGGCCTCTGCCAGTATTGGATATTACACCGGCTACAACGAGAATATCAATAAAGTGACGCGGGAAGACATTAAATCCTATGTTAGAAAATACATTCAGGGCAAACCGTCTGCCTGGGGTGTTCTCGTTGATCCCAAATCAAAAGATGAAATGCATATTGATGAATCCATTTTTGAACAATAGTAATTTTTCCAATAACAAAGAAATCATGACGAACATCTATAAATCCCTGCTTCTGCTCCTGTGCTGGATCAGCTTCCCGGCTGTCGCTCAGCAAAATGAAATCAAAAAACGGCCAATTAAAAAACAGGATTTCGGTGTCAAAGAATTTCAGGTTGACGGCATCAAGGTAATCAGTAAGCCGTCCACCAAAGACATCATCAGTGTCGCTCTGTATGTACACGGTGGAACCGCCAATTACAGCAAAGCTCAGGAAGGAATTGAGCAACTCACTTTCAGCATTCTTGCTGAATCCGGAACTCAAAAATTCCCGAAAGACAAATTCAATTCATTACTGGATTCTTACGGCAGTTCGATTACGGCCGGAACAAACCAGGACCAAAGCTCCGTCAGCCTCAATTGTTTAAAAAGCCGTTGGAATGAAAGCTGGGAAATTTTTTCAGATATGATTCTGCATCCGGCTTTTGACCAAAACACGTTCACGAATAAGAAAGAAGAGGCCATCAATCAGATCAAGCAAACAGAAAGTGATCCCGACGGACATCTGGACGAACTTGTGTATCAGCAAGTGTTTAAAGGCACCCGCTACAACACGAATGTTCAGGGAAGCGAAGGATCAATTCGCAAGCTGACTCTGGATGACATTAAAAGATATTATGGCAGTCTGATCGAAAAGAATAAACTCTATGTAGTCATTGTCGGCAATGTGACAGAAGAGGATATTCGAACCAAGATCAGTCAGTTGAAAGGAATTCAATCGGGCCCTTCCGCAGCGGTAAAAGGAGAAATCAGGCCCGACTACAGCAAATCAACACTGTACAAGGAAGACAGAAAACTGGCAACGAACTATATCCAGGGTATCATGGACGCTCCTGCTCCCGGTTCAGCAGAGTGGACTGCAATCAAAATTGCCACGCGAATACTCAGGGACCGGCTCTTCATTGAAATAAGAACCAAAAGAAACCTGTCGTATGCTCCCTCAGCATTTCTTGCGGGCGACAAAATTTCCTACATGGGAATTTATGTTTCGACTACTGATCCTGCTGCTGCTGTGAAAGTGATGACAGATGAATTAAGAAAAATCCGCAAGGAAGGATTCACGGAACAGGAACTAAAAAACAAGAAAGAAGAATACCTTACCGGTTTCTACATGAATCTTGAAACAAACAGTGCGTTAAACGGAATGCTCGGCACCAATGAAAACCTGAGCAGCTGGAACGAGGTGATCACCGTATTGGATAAAGTGAAAAATCTGAAACTGGAAGACCTCAATGCGGCCTTTCGAAAATACACAACAGCGATTCACTGGGTTTATCTTGGCGACACTACCCTGGCAGATGAACAGCTGTTTCTTCAGCCCTTGAACTGATTTTTGCAGTCACTCCCAGTACATTCAACTTGTATTCATAAAAAGAGCGGGGAACACACTTTGTTCCCCGCTCTTTCTTGTTTGGAAGTGGTTTATTTCTTCTCGTCCTTAACCTCTTCAAAATCGACATCCGTTACTTCTCCGTCACCCTTTGCATTTTCACTGCCATCAGGGTTTCCGGTGGGTTGTCCGGCCGCTCCACCTGCATTTTGAGTAGCTTTGTACATCTCTTCAGATGCAGCCTGCCATGCTGTGTTCAACGTCGCGAGCGCGGTATCAATTTTTAAAATGTCGCGGTCTTTGTGGGCATCTTTTAATTCGCCGAGCGCTTTCTGGATAGCTTCTTTTTTGTCCGCTGAAAGTTTATCTCCGTAATCCGTAAGTTGTTTTTCAGTCTGGAAAATCAGAGAATCCGCCTGGTTAATTTTTTCCACTTCTTCTTTGGCCTTTCTGTCTGTTTCAGCATTCGCTTCTGCTTCTGCTTTCATCTTTTTAATTTCTTCGTCGCTGAGACCGGAAGACG
>DAORHY010000407.1:0-2762 GCA_035438225.1 Bacteroidia bacterium | reverse complement strand
ATAAAATTCCGGAAAATAAACCGGTAATGGAGGTTCAGTCATCAAGTCAGCCGGAGGTCAGGGATGCGAATCTTTCTCAGCAAGCAAAATACGATGATGGTGTCAGGCATGAAAATAATTTAGTGGCAGGCAAAACAGAAAAGGAAACAAAAGATTCAGAACAGGCGAAGAAAACTGAAAACGCAGAGATTGCTCTGGCCGGTAACACGGAACAGAAATCAGAACCGCAGGTTGTTGTTCCTTTTCCGGCAGAAGGAGCGAGTCCTTCTGATCAGGTTGTAAAAACAGTTGTAAGAAATAATGAAGAAAAGAATTCCAAAGGAATGGATTCAGGAAAGCCAGATGGATCTGAAACCGTTCCATCAATAGCCGGGGAGTCTGAACATGAGGGACATTCTCAAAATGCAGCGATTCCCAATAATGCAAAATCAGGTACAACACTTTCGGGTCAGGATGAAAAAAAAGCCGTCAAAAGCAGGGAAAGTTTAGATTCAGAAACCGGCAGCACAAATGAATTGGCCGGAAAGCAGAAGAATGATTCGGAACCAAGTCCTGTCAACATTGATCCTGCATTGTCAGTGAATAGTGGTAAACCTGTTGGCAACAAACCAGGTAAACCGGACAGTAAGAATGAAGTGAAGGAGTCAATCACGACTGTTCCATCAGTATCCGGGAAAGAAACGAAAAATGATTCAGGGGGTGATTCTGGTAACACAGAAAGCTCAACGAAAACAAATCCGTCAAATACCTCCGGAACCGGAAATAGTACAAGCACTGAGTCGGCTGCAACCCCAGTCCGGACTACAAATATTCCTGTGAGCAAACAGGCAAGTCAACAAAATTCGTCAGTACAAAATATCACAGAAATTCCAACTGTTCCACAGGAGGCGCTTGTTGCATACAAAGGCTACGAAAACAAACTGACACAATCGCGTGTACTTGCCGGCCAGTCAGAACGCTTGCAGGAAAGAGTTGCATCAATGAAGATTTCACCTGTGAGAGACAGTCTTATCGAAGTGTCCAATAGCCTGAGCCGTGAATCAATTAAGGATTGGCAAGATGCGCAACGGCAATTGGCGGATGCAAAACGAATCGATCCGGAAATTGAAGTTAAAGTAAAGGAATTTACATCGCAGGAGCCCAGGTTAGCTGTCGTATCGCCGGCTTCCGGTGATGAAAGGAGTGTTCCGGAAGGCACAGCAAAATCGAATGAAATTGCAACAACAGAAAATTCCGGAAAAGAAAAGAAAGTCAGCACCACAAAGGATCAGTACATTCCAGAGAAAAATGTGAAAACTCCGCCGCGTTCTGTTGAAATTCAGCCGGAAGTACAAGGTACACTGGCGGTTGACAATCCTTTGGTCACTCAAAACCGACAGACGGATGCTGATAAAAATACAAATTCTCCATTGAGTTCAACTGCAACTCAACAGGAAAAGAAAACAGAAGTAAAGGATGATTTAATAATTTCTGAACCGACAACAATCATAAATACCGAAACTAAGAAAGAAGAAGATTTAAAACCAAAACTAACCGGAACTCATGATCAAGTTATAGCTCAGAAGACAGCTGAAACATCATTGAATCAGAATGATGGAGTCTTGAAAACAGAAAATCAGGTTTCAAAAGGCGGGATAACAAGTAAAACTGAAAACCAGACAGCAGCTGTTAAAACTACGGATACAGTTGACGGAAATACTTTTGCAGGAAGAAAGGATTCTGCACCCACAGACAAAGTTGATCAGAAAAACATGACGGTAGTAGAGGAGACGGGTGTAAAAAATGAAGCAAAAACAGAGCAGAAGTCAGCCGAATCAAACAGTATTCCTATTCCGGCACAAAGTGAGCTGCCGGAAATTGTAAAGGACAATTCCGCATCTACAGAATTACTATCGAAGGAGACAGGAACAACACAACCAAATTCCAAATCACCCACAAGAGAACAAGTCAGCACTACCAGAAAAGTTTCTGATCAAAATCAATCAGCACCTTCCGGTGCAGTTCCGGTACAGAATACCAGCGGAATTGAAAATAATGCATTCCCAAGTGAGACAAAAACTATCACAGGAATACAACACCCGGATGCGATCAGTGAGCCGGGGCAATCCGGTGTATCGGCCGCTGAAAAGGATGTAGCGGTCACTGGAAAATCACCTGAAGCAGGGAACGTCCGAGATCAGGTAATGAATGAGAGGCGATCCGATTCCACGGAAAAGAATGTTGCTCTGCCCGGGAATTCCGGAAAAACTCCGGCAATAGTGACGGAAGGTACATCCGGCAATCAGCAGAACAACCTTTCAGCAGTAGCTGCAGAAAAATCCATTGCAATGAATAACACGGTCCGGAAAACAGATCAGCATAATCCGGAAGGACAAGCAGGAAATCAACCCGAATCAAATGCCGGTGAGGTGACAACAGGAAATTCAAATGTACAACCCGCACCTGCATCCGAACAATTGGATACCACCCGCGAAGAATATCCGCGATACGTGAAAATTCAAAAAGATATCAATACAGCACAGGTAGAGACCATCACTATTTTTGCTTCAGCTGTAAACATGAATAAGCTTGCTGTTGAAGAAAAGCAAAAACAGCTGGATTTGCTGGATGAGGCAGACAAGACAACAGATGAAAACAAGAAAATAAAATTAATCAAAGAAGCTGAAAAGTTAGGGAAGTCATCCCGAAAGAACGAAATGCTGTCGCGGCAAAAGTTTACAGAAGCCCAACAGAAAACTTCAGATGTGAAAGTACTCACATGG
>DAORHY010000406.1:0-2763 GCA_035438225.1 Bacteroidia bacterium | reverse complement strand
ATAACTAGGTCAAAATTCGGTGTCCGCACTTCTTCGCCAAAATGATGGGTTCCGGAATAATTATAATCCCCGAGCAGTGGATTGTCCGGATCCAGTTCGAGCTTGAATGTAGTTGCGTCCAGAATGGTGAGATGAAAAAATTCATCGTAAACACCTTCCGTCATGCGGACTGGTTTGACCTTGAATGGCTGGTTTTTATAGAGTGGGTATTTAAAGAATGTCGTTTTCCCGTAATAACTGACTCCCAGATTCAGTTCATTGATGGTTTCTTCGAGTATCGACCGGGATTTCAGAATGCCGATTTCGGTAGCAATGTTTTTTGTGTTTCCGAAAAGGTCGCCGGTGAGGAAATCTTCAATGTTGTTGGACGTGTTCTTCGTGTCTTTTACCAGTACACTGGAGCGGGCTTCAAATACAGGCAATGTGAAACGGATATACAAAAACGCCCCTATGGCGAAAAGTACTGCTGAAAGAAGAAAGTAATGCCATTTCCTGCGAATGTTGTAGAAAAGCAAACGCAGGTCAATTTCATCGTCGTTACGGCGCCGGGTTCCTTCGCTGGTTCGCATGATTTACTTGGTTTGTGTGATGATAAAAGTGAGTGCGATCACAGCTGTGGTCACAATCGAGGTAAAAATGGTCACTGAAGGACTGATGCTTTGAAAGGCCCTGCGTTTCATCGGCTGAACATAAATGATATCATCCGGGTGCAGGTAATAGGTCTCTGCAGTCAGCGCTGAGGAACTTGTCAGGTCGATAAAAAAATCTTTCGTCTGCAGGTTTTCCTCCCGGATGATCCGCACCATTTTACGGTCGCCGAATATCGTCAAGTCTCCTGCCATGCCAAGGACTTCAGGAAGTGTTGCACGTTCGTTCAGGATAGGGTAGGTACCCGGACGGTTGACTTCTCCCAGGACGGTGATTTTAAAGTTCAGTTTTTTAATGGTGACAATAGGATCTTCCATGAACTCCCGGTATTTCTGTTCGAGGGTTTGCGTTGCTTCCCCGATTGTTTTTCCGGACAGCTGCACGGCGCCGACCAGTGGGAGTTTCACTTCGCCTGCTTCGTTTACAACATACCCTTTTTCATATGCCGAACGTGTATCACTGGAGGGCTTATCGGCAGGCACCGACAGATAAGGATACGCTTCGGCATTGATGGTAAAAATATTCACCGAAAGGATGTCTCCGGGGTAAATACGTAACGTATACGCTTCCGCTGCTTTCAATGCCGGAATGTTCCCTTGAAAATAAATCAGTTTTTTCTGGGAAGTGCAGCTGAAAAGCACACAAATGAAAAGAAGAGAAAATATATTCAGGACGTAACGATGCATCGACAGGCATTAATACAGGATTCAACTCTTACTTCCCAAGGATGGACCGGGCAATCACAATTTTTTGCACTTCAGAAGTACCTTCATAAATCTGAGTGATTTTTGCATCACGCATGAGGCGCTCAACATGGAATTCTTTCACATAGCCATACCCTCCATGCACCTGGACAGCCTCCACAGTTGTTTCCATGGCTACACGCGATGCAAAAAGTTTTGCCATCGAGGATGACAATCCATAGTCGAGTTTCTGGTCTTTCATCCACGCAGCTTTATAGCAAAGCAGACGTGCTGCTTCAATTTCGGTAGCCATATCCGCAAGTTTAAACTGGATCGCCTGGTGTTGCGAAATTGGAACGCCGAAAGCTTTTCTTTCTTTGGAATATTGAAGTGCCAGTTCGTAAGCCCCGGAAGCGATACCCAGAGCCTGGGATGCAATACCAATGCGCCCGCCGGTGAGTGTTTTCATGGCAAATTTAAACCCAAATCCGTCTTCCCCGATTCTGTTTTCTTTCGGCACTTTTACGTCCGTGAACATAAGGGAGTGTGTGTCGCTGCCACGAATTCCCAGTTTATTTTCTTTCGGCCCTACGGTGAAACCAGGCATCCCTTTTTCTACAATTAAGGCATTGATTCCTTTGTGTCCTTTTGAGACATCGGTTTGTGCGATGACCAGATAGACAGAAGCGCTGGAACCGTTGGTGATCCAGTTCTTGGTGCCATTCAAAATGTAATGGTCTCCTGCATCAACAGCCGTAGTATGTTGTGATGTTGCATCGGATCCTGCTTCCGGTTCGGAGAGACAGAAAGCGCCGATGATTTCTCCCTTGGCTAAGGGAACGAGGTATTTTTGTTTCTGAGCTTCTGTGCCAAATGCTTCAAGTCCCCAGCAAACGAGCGAGTTGTTTACCGACATGATCACTGAAACGGATGCATCCACTTTTGAAATTTCTTCCATCGCAAGCACATACGAAATCGTGTCCATTCCGCCACCGCCATATTTCGGATCCACCATCATGCCGAGGAAGCCGAGTTCACCCATTTTCCTGACTTGTTCTGCCGGAAATTTCTGGTGCTCATCTCTTTCAATGACTCCCGGCTTCAATTCGTTTTGTGCAAAATCGCGTGCCGCTTTTTGGATCATCAGGTGTTCTTCGCTCAATTCGAAATTCATAATCGTATAATAATTGTGTTGAAATGTTTCCGGTTTTGCAGGATTCCGGGAGGATTTGCTACTTTTATTTGCGCGGACAAACCTACACGATTTGAACGTGATTCCCAAAGGAAAAATATCCCCATCGATGCGTCTTAATTTTGATTCTAACTGTTTGAATTTGTGCTCCGAAGAGCAGGAAAAGGGACATCCGGCCGGAGGTTTTTTCAAGGCTACGTTCCTGCTCCTGATTTTCAGTCTGTTCACCGCCGTTTTACC
>DAORHY010000405.1:0-2769 GCA_035438225.1 Bacteroidia bacterium | reverse complement strand
CCAACCTGTTTCAATACATTGACAAGTCTATCATTAGTCTGCCATCTCCGGCGTATATGTTTTTCCTCCTGCTGTTTTGTTTTTATTTCCTGTTGACTGCGTTGAAAGTAGTTTCTCGTGTTGCCATTGTTGGTTCCATGGCCTTCGCATTCATTTCCTACCTTATCATTTTCCTTGTTACCGGGCACAATACCAAGGTACACGCAATTGGATACATGGCGCCGGTTGTTGCCGGTATCCTTCTTACTTACAGGGGACGAATGTGGCTCGGGGCTGCGCTCACAGGATTATTCCTTGCACTTGAATTGAACGCAAATCACCTTCAGATTACCTATTACCTGATGCTGATGGTGGTGATATTAGGGATTGCAGAATTGTATTCGGCGATAAAAGAAAAGAGAATCGCACAATTTATAAAGGCGACGGCCCTCCTGGTGGTTGTTGCAGTTTTGGCTGTTGCCACAAACATTACGAACCTTTGGGCGACGCAGGAATATGGAAAGTATTCTACCCGTGGTCCTTCAGAACTTACTGCTGACAAAGAGAACCAAACGACCGGATTGGACCGCGATTATATTACGGACTGGAGTTATGGTGTCAGCGAAAGCTGGACCTTCCTGGTTCCGGATTTCAAAGGCGGTGCAAGTGAGGGAATTGCGAAAAATAACAAGGATGCACTGAAAGGTCTGGATGATAATTATCGCCAAAACATCGCACAGTTCAGCGCGTATTTCGGCGATCAGCCGTTTGTTGGCGGGCCATTGTACCTTGGTGCGATAGTTTGTCTGCTTTTTGTAGTCGGATTGTTTGTCGTCAAAGGACCAATGAAATGGTGGCTCTTGAGCAGTACCGTTTTGTTTTTGTTACTTTCCTGGGGAAAAAATTTCATGTCCTTTACCAACTTCTTCCTTGACAATGTTCCCGGGTATGATAAATTCCGCGCCGTAACAACAACTTTGGTGATCCTTGAATTTACCTTTCCTTTACTTGCCATTCTTGCAGTCGATAAAATGGTGAAGGAGGCCGACTTCTTTTCCAAATATAAGAAACAGGTTACCTATGCGCTAATTGGTGTCCTTGCGATTACCGGGTTGATGTGTGTTGCTCCGGGGGTATTTACTTCCTTTTATACCCCGACAGAATATGATCAGGTCGTTGCTTCTGTTCAGGGAAAGAACATTGGCCAGGATGTAATTGATTCCTTTTTTACCAACCTCTCGGAAGCCCGTAAACACATCGTGGTGAGTGATGCGGTTCGCAGTTTCCTGTTCATTCTGCTCGCGAGTGTATTGATCTGGACATACCTTCGTTTTCGGTATTCAAAAGAGATATTTGTATATGGGCTCTTGTTCCTTGTGGTCATAGATCTTTCAACCGTTGGAAAGCGGTACCTGCTGAATGATGACTTTGTTAAAAAGACTGCGAATGCAGTGCCTTTTCCAATGACGCAGGCAGATCAGATGATCAAACAGGATACGACGAAAAGTTACCGTGTACTCAACCTTGCTGCAAATGTGTTCAATGACGCAAGTACTTCTTATTACCATCAATCCATCGGTGGTTACCATGGAGCAAAATTGAAACGGTACAAAGAACTCATCGATTACAGCCTGACACCTGAATTGAGTGCATTAAAAACAGGTATGCAAAAGCCGGATTCGTCCTTTTTGACCGTACTTGCCAGTCAGCCTGCCTTGAATATGCTGAATACAAAATACATTATCTACAATCCGGATGCGGCACCTTTGCAGAATCCGGGCGCTTTAGGAAACGCCTGGTTTGTGAAAGAACTTAAAGTTGTTCCCAATGCAGATTCAGAGATCGCCGCTTTGCGATCAATCAATCCTGCTCAAACTGCCGTTATTGACCAGCGGTTCAATGAGCAGGTGAACGGACTCCGGCTGGATTCGGATTCATCCGCATCCATTGTAATGACGAATTACAAGCCGAATCATCTTAGTTATTCGATGAAATCAGCAACTGAACAGTTCGCTGTGTTCTCAGAGATATATTATGACAAAGGGTGGAATGTTTATGTCGATGGGAAACTGATGCCGTATGCCCGTGTTGATTATGTTTTGCGTGGGATGCGAATCCCGGCAGGTACTCATTCAATTGAATGGAAGTTTGAGCCGGAAGTTGTGAAGACCGGTGAAAAAATTGCATTCGCAAGTTCGGCGATTTTGATTCTGCTTGTCGGTGGATTGGGATGGATGGAGTGGAAGCAAAACAGACGTTCCAACGCTGCTTAATCAACACTCCACATTGCTGTTTCACTGAACCGACTTCATCGAATGAAAAAAATCCTGTACATCACCTATTACTGGCCTCCCAGCGGTGGTGCAGGAGTACAGCGGTCATTGAAGTTTGTCAAATACCTCCCGGAATTTCAAATCCGGCCGGTTGTGCTAACTGTCGATGACAACAAAGCAACTTACCCGGTTCTTGATACTACACTGCTGAACGAAGTTCCATCCGGGCTTGAAATTGTTCGGACAGATTCCTTCGAACCTTTACAGATAGTGTCAAAGGTGAGCGGAAAAAACACAATTCCCTATGGTGGTTTTGCGAATCCCGGTAAAGAAAAATTTTCTCAGAAAGTGTTACGCTTCATTCGTGGGAATTTTTTCATTCCGGATGCACGAAAAGGATGGGTGAAATATGCCGTGAAAGCAGCCAGCGATATTCTTGTCCGCCAAAAAATCGATACAGTCGTCATTTCAAGTCCGCCGCATAGTTCGCAACTAATCGGACTGGAATTGCGCAAAC
>DAORHY010000404.1:0-2779 GCA_035438225.1 Bacteroidia bacterium | reverse complement strand
AGGAACCAAAATTCTGGACTGCCATGATTCGCCAGGCATTGCTTGCAGGATTTCTTTCCAAAGACATCGAAACTTACGGTACCCTGAAAGTAACCGATAAGGGAAAAGCCTTCCTGAAAAAGCCGGTGAAAATTCTTGTAGTGGAAGACAATGATTACAGCAATACGGAAGCTGATGATGACGATGAATTTGGCGGTGGGGGTGGTGCAGCTGCAGATCCGGAATTGTTTGCAGCCTTAAAAGATCTTCGGAAGAAAATTGCCAAACAGAAAAATGTTCCTCCTTTTGTCGTGTTCCAGGATCCTTCACTTGAAGAAATGGCCATCCAGTACCCGATAACCCAGGATGAATTGAAAAACATCACCGGGGTGGGTGGAGGCAAAGCCGCTAAATTCGGCAAACCATTCCTTGACCTGATTTCAAAATACGTCGAAGAAAACGAGATCGAACGCCCGATGGATCTTGTGGTTAAATCAGTAGTAAACAAGAGTGTACTCAAGGTGTACCTGATCCAGAATATTGACCGGAAAATCTCACTCGTGGATATGGCCACAGCAAAAGGCCTTCAGATGCGTGATCTTCTCACCGAGATTGAAAGCATCGTCGGTTCCGGTACCCGTATTGATATCAATTATTATATTAACGAAGTGATCGATGAGGATCGCCAAGCTGAGGTTTTTGAATTCTTCAAAACAGCCGAAACTGATTCGGCTGAATATGCTCTCAAAGAACTCGGCGAAAACGATTATACTCTCGAGGATATCCGGCTGATGCGAATAAAATTCATGTCAGAACTTGGAAACTAAATAACATGAAACACAAAAAAATCCCGGCCAACCGCCGGGATTTTTTTGTGAAAAGGAAGAACTACTTCCGTATTTTTTTCTCTGTATTGACTTTTTTTGTCTGTGTTTTGGCCGGATCTTGCTTGGGTGTTTTCGGGATCGGGGCTGGCTTCACCTCTCGAGGCGTTTGCTTAGGCGTAATCACAGGAGAAGTTACTTTTTCTTTTTGCGGAACGGGTGTTGCAGGTTCAATTTTCGGGGATGGCTTTATTTGTTTTGGCTCACTGGGTTTGACCGGACTGATTTCACGCGGTGGCGCCGGGACTTTCGGTTCGGAAAGTTCATTCTGTTTTGGTCGTGTTGGCTGAACTTCCGGTTGAATATCCCGGTGTTCGATCTGACGGGGTTCCTGTCTGCCGAATGCCCGAATCCGTTCCGGCTGGTCTTTGTCTTTCACAAAAAAATCGCGCGGGAGATTGGACCTGTTTTCATTTACCCAGGTATTCACTTCCCGCGAATTCTGCACAGTGGAGCGCCGCGGACCGTAGTAATAATTAATGTATGCACCTGAAAGGTGAGGGTAATGATAAAAATGCGGGTGATGATTGAAATGCCAATGAATAAAATACCAGGAGGGAGGACCAATGATCACCATGTTCCCATTCCAGAAATAAAATCCGGAATGATACCAGTACGGGTATGGGTACCAGTACGGAGATTCATACCAGTACGGATAACCGCACCAGTACGGATACGGATAAAAGACAGGATGTTCAATGATACGAATATCAACGTTTGTGAGTTCATCTTCACGGTACCCTTTTTCCTTTGCATAGTCTTTTGCGGCTTCCTGAAGTTCTTGTTTTGCAGCCGTATCTTTTTGTACCGTCTGTTTCCATTCTTCGGTATCTTTTGCTTTTTGAGAAGCCAGCTGCAGGGCGAGCGCATCCATTTCATTGTTGATCAACACCGGATCTGATTTGTACAAATCTCCCAACCTTACCGTCATATCCATATTGTTGTTCAGAATCGACAATACTTCCGGTTGTTGTAAAAGTGCCTGAAAGGCATCCTGATCTTTACCGGAATAGCCATTCACGATTTGATCGAAATCTGCAGTGAACATGTTTTGTTGCTGTGCAAGCGCCCCTGCAACAGAAGGGTATTGGATGCCGACAACACGGGCATCCTCCTGCGCTTCTTTCGGATAGGGTTTGAGAATTTCTTCCAGCGCTTCTTCAGATGGAGGGTTTAGCTTAGCCATCTTTTGAATGAGTCCGTCAAATCGTGTCAGGTTCCAAATCCGTTCTTGATCGTCTTTGCTATAACCGGAGATGAGTCCGCGGAATTGTTCATTCGATTTTTTGTTGGCATCACTGATACGTGCCAATGCTTCCGGATGTGTAGCAGCAAGCAATAATTTTGAGCGGGTCTCTGCAGGGTACATGGCAATGGTCTGGATATCCGTGCTGTCTTCTCTGAATAATCTGGAGATGCGGTCCTGGATATCCTGAGCCTGCGCGGTCAAACACAAAGACGAAAGGAAGAGTACGATAGCAATCCGAAAAGCCTTCATGGTGAATATTTTTTACAAAGGTCAGCACATGCCAGCTGATCTGGTATGATCCGAATCATCCTTTTTCAATTCACGGAGCCTTAGAGGATCAATTAACAATAAACCGGCTGACAGAGAAACTCATCGTCTCAGGGATATACAAAAGAAAAGGGAAAACCGATCACTTCAAATCGGCAACAAGAACAATGCGGCTGCTGACCAAATCCAAGAACCATCAACATAGAACGAATAACTAACCTATCTGACGAGTGTCACGTGCCCGATAAACCGGTGCAATTTGCCAGCCATATCGTGAACACGAATCACATATTCATAAACGTCACTCTGTGCCTGATTTCCGTTTTCATAGTAAGTTCCGTCCCACGGTTGTTTTTTGTCTTTGGAATGGAAAATTTTCAAACCCCAACGATCCAGTATC
>DAORHY010000403.1:0-2799 GCA_035438225.1 Bacteroidia bacterium | reverse complement strand
CATACACACCCGTTACGCGATTCACCGATGTCACCATTCCCGATAAGGCACCTGCTTTCGTGCCACCATAAAATGCAGCATACTCACCTGTGCATGCAAGTGCCAGACGGTAAGTTCGCAATTGGGTTCCATTGGTTCTGTAAACAGAATTTTGCACAGGATTCTGAAGGGTTTGGTTGGGGGTCAGAGGGTCCGTTTCACAGATCCAGTTTGGATCGTGACTGGAATATTTTTTATCATAACAGATGTAATCGGAGGTATTCCCAAGAATATACGGTTCGATAAAAAACCAGCCATGGACCGACATAATCATTGCATGAAAACCAAAAAGTGTATAATCCGCTTTTAAAATGGCTGTAGGGTCTTCAATTCCCTGTCCGGTAAATGTCCGGATGAATGGATACTGTTTGGCCAGCCCTGCTTCCATCACCGGCGTTTCCAACATGCGGAACCGGCTGATTGAACCGTCCGGCAACGGAACTTCCAATATTGTCGAGCTGCCTGCATGTGTAACCGTCCCCTCCATCGGTGCCTGATTCAATTTCGCTTTTACTGCAGTCAGATCCAATTCATAGACACTGAATTTCTCCGGTGTTGTCTCCCGTAGTTCCTGCTGTTTGATGGCAGTTACACTTTTTACTTTCCATAGGTCACTTACCATCTGCTGCGCAGAAAGTCCGGAACTAAAAATAAAATTCAAGACAGTGAATAAAGCAACCACTACAATCGTTTGCTTCTTTGGATGTGTTGGTTTCATGAAACCCATTGAGTGAAATAATAAAATTAATTCCTTGCGCCTCTGCAAGGCGAAGAAACAATGAAATTAAGGCAATTCATACAGTAGGGGGCTAACGCAGATCACGAATATACACGAATCCGGTCTGAAGGTCAAATGATATTCCGCATGCAGGATTTTCTCAACACGGATTTCTTTTTATTTGTTGGCAAATCGACTAATTTACGTGGTAAATCCGAACACAATATTTACGCCATATGGCACTTCATTTTTTATCCAGAATTCAACCAACACTACAATCAGGAACCTCCCAAATAAAAGCACCTTTTAGTATTCTGATTTAATGAATTTACCATAAGAAATACCATGCCCTGTGGTTATTTCCAGCTGGTAAATTCCATCGGAGAATTCAGCAACCGGAAAATGTAAATACCTCAGTGGAACATTCAGCAGAAATTCTTTTACCAGTTTCCCGCAGCTGTCCAGGATTTTCACCCGGCGAATCGAAAGGGAGGGCTCTGCAGCGATTAATGAGATTTCGGATGATGCCGGGTTGGGAAAAATATTAATGGAAACCGCTGCAGAATTTTTTTCCAATGTCGACAGTACGGAATTCCCCGCACTGAGTATCCGCCTCTCCGGATCAAAAAAAACATTGTTGACTTCAAAATCCAAAGCAAACCGGAAAACCTGACCTGAATAGTGATGATCGAAAACAAGAATTGTATCTCTGCCATTACCGCTAAACTGAACGGGAACCGGCATGCTGAAAAATGAAACGGAAGTATCAGATTGAGTTTGTCCGATGATCAATTCAATCCCATTGCTGTTTTGATTCCACTCCAGTTGGTAGGATGGAAATCCTGAACCCGTGAACCATTGATCAAAAAAGGATGACAAATTTTTCCCGCTCACATTTTCCAAATGCGATTTGAAATTACTTGTCCGCGCATAAGAATAAATCAGATCCGGATCTGCTAAGTAATTCCTGACAGATGAAAAAAAGTCAGCATCTCCGAGTACCCACCGCAGCATGTGCAGCAAATAAGCGCCCTTGCAATAACTGAGCCTGTAATCAAAAACCCTTCCTACTTCCGATGTGTCGCTGCAAAACACGGAGCCACCAGGCTGTGAAGTTATTGTATTTGACAATCCAGCAAGGAAGGAAGGCCACATCTCCGGTGCTATTCGCTGCCTTCCCAATCCCTGTAAATAAGTGGCAAAACCTTCGTTTAGCCATATGTCCTGCCAGCTTCCGCAGGTGATTTTGTCTCCGAACCATTGGTGTGCCAACTCATGTGCGAGCAGCGAAGGATCAAAACTTCCGACAAAACTCATGGTCTGGTGCTCCATTCCACCTCCCCAGCCGAATTGTGCATGACCGTACTTTTCATTGCTGAAAGGATATTTCCCCAACAGGCTGTCGAAGAATAACAGAACATCTAAAAAACGATTCTCAATCAAGCGTGTCCGTATGCGGGAAGAATCTTCCGGGTATACATATTCCACCACCGGCAAAGCAGTTCCGTCCGAAAGCAAAACAGTATCCGTAAAAACCGCATAATTCGTGGCTGCAACACCGATCAGGTATGCTGCCGTCGGATACTCCGAATGCCAGTGTGTTAATTTAGAATTGCCGGTAATCTGTTCACTTATCAGGATGCCATTTCCGGCAACCCGATACACTGAAGGTGTGGTTACCAGAACATCAACAGTATCGATTTTATCATTGAGATCCTGATGGCATGGCCACCATTCTTTTGAACCATAAGGTTCAGAAAGTGTCCACACAATCGGACCGCTGGCATGTGCATCGATTTCGAAAGAACCAAAACCTGTAAAACCGGGAACTCCATGATATGCAACCGTTACAGAATCCGCCATCAAATCCGGAAGTGCCTGGGGGAAATTGATAATCAGTATATCCGATTGAGTATGCTGGAAAGGAATCACAGTTCCGTGAAATTCTACACTGTCAACAGTCAGTAGATGTGATAAATCCAATTCAATTGAATGTATAGGGCCACCGGCCGGTTTGAAACGGGTAGTTACACGACCGCTGA
>DAORHY010000402.1:0-2806 GCA_035438225.1 Bacteroidia bacterium | reverse complement strand
GGTCTTTTTACCTGTGACATCTTTATAAACAAAGAAATGTGCTTCCCCCCTGCTTGCAATCTGGGGAAGATGGGTGATCGCCACGAGCTGGTGTTTTTTAGACATCTCCTGCATCACCTTCCCGATTTTGAATGCAGTCTCCCCGGACACCCCGGTATCGATTTCATCAAAGACAATCGTTGGCAGTTCTACAAGGCGGGCAACGGCAGATTTAAGGCAAAGCATCAGGCGGCTTAATTCTCCACCGGAAGCAACTTTACTGATTTCCGAATAGGCAATACCTTTATTTGCAGAGAATAAAAAGCGGATCTGGTCGCAGCCATTGGGGCCCCATTCACCCTGAGGATAGGGTGTATTTTCAATTTTCAGAATAGCATTCGGCATTCCCACTTCTGCGAGTAATTTTTTTATACCGGATTCTACCTGTGGAATTGATTTATTCCGGTTACTGGAAATTTTCCCAGCAAGGGTGTCCAGAACTTTTCGCTTTCCAGTCAACTGAGTTTCACAAAAAGAAATTTTATCATCCAGGGATTGAATTCCGCTGAGTTTTTCTTCAAATTCATCCTTCATCCGAAGCAGTTCCGCAATGGAATTTACACGGTGTTTTTGCTGAAGTTTATTGATGACATTGAGTTGCTCATTCACGATTTCCAGTCTGCGCGGATCCGCCTGTATTTCATTCCCCACCGATTCAAGTTCAGCGTCCAGGTCGCGGAGTTCAATCTGTACGTTTTTTATCCGATCAGCAAGTTCTACCAGACGGGAATTATATTTTGCAAGCTGTTGAATTTGCGTATACATACCGGCTACCTGGCTGAGTACATTTCCTTCCACTGAATTCATGATTCCAAGCAATTGCCCGAGTCCGGACTGAATTTCTCCGGCGTGAGTCAGGGTACTGAATTCTTCCTCGAGTTTTTCCATATCGTAATTTCCGAGTCCGGCTTCCTCGAGTTCATGGAACTGAAACTGGAAATAGTCCTGATCGGCTTTCGAACGGTTTTCCTCTTCCTTCAACTCCTTCAATTCTTTTTCAAGTATGCGAAATGAAGCATATTCATCTGCATAATTGTTCAGGAGATCCTTGTGATCTGCAAAAGCATCCAGTACGGACAATTGAAAAACACTTCTGTTGAGCAGGAGTGTTTCGTGTTGTGAATGAATATCAACAAGGAGAGATCCAAGTTCTTTCAGCTGCTGCAGATTGACGGGTGTATCATTAATGAATGCCCGGGATTTTCCTTCCGGACTGATTTCCCTGCGAATGAGTATGGATTGTTCAATATCCAGTTCATTGGAGCTGAAAAATTCGCGGATGCCAGCATTCCCTTTTTTAAAACTGAATTCTCCTTCCACGATGCATTTCCGGGCTCTGTCCAGCAATGCTGAAGAATCGGCTCTTTGTCCGAGGATGAGTGACAATGCACCCAGCAGAATTGATTTACCGGCACCTGTCTCGCCGGTAATAATGTTTAGTCCTTTGTTGAAGTCCAGTTCAAGCGAATCAATCAATGCATAGTTCCGGACAATTAATCGTTGCAGCATGGTGTGAAGATACAAAATCGCGAATGTGATAGAAACCGCATATAATGAAAAAAGGCCTGCCGGATGAGCAAGCCTTTTATTCACAAAGAGATTCCTTTATTTACCGCCTCCGTAAAGTTGGCGCAGTTGTTCTTTTGTCATCTCGGTATAACCTTCCGGAGTGATGAATTTGCTGTCGTCAACAGTTACCTCAATAACATTTTTCACAGTCATTTTCATTTCCACACCGTTTTGTTCGGTTTGGAATTCCATCATGAAACCATCAATGCCCTCAATTTCAGATTGGAAAGAATTCCTTGCCATCATTTCGGTGGTGTACCAGACGTCATACGTAGAATTGTTGCTGTCCCGGCCTTTGGAACTGACTACTGCATGTTTACATGTATAGCCGGCAATAGATTTGGTGTCCGGTTTAAATTCAACGGTAGGTTTATCGCCGGTAGCCCGTTCAGCAGCTGCGTCAAGCCGGGTTGAACGTACAGCAGTTTTATTACCAAGCATTTCCATCAACATTGTGCTTTCTCCAAGTTTATGGTCTGTGATGACCACGGTGGAGCCCATACCCAAATTCAATTCCATACGGCTCAGATTGCCTTTGAAATAAAGCACCGACTCAGTTGGCATCATGGCCATTGTTTGTTGATCCAGTTTGGAATTCGGGTAAGAAACTTCAAACACAACCTTTCCCTGAGGCAGCAACCTGCTGCTTTCCTGGGCTGAGGAATACCGGGAGCCTGACAGGAGAAGGAAAAGAACGAGAGCGGTTTGTGTAATTTTTTTCATGGTTTGTTTTTTAAGTAGATCCAATGTATAGCAAATATATCCCTTTTTCATGGATCAAAAAAGTCAGTTCACGGAATTTTTAGCCATAGAATTCAACAACAACAGGAGGGTAAGAAAAAGCTGTATTTCAATCACAATAAATCCGGCAGAAAGGGGTTGTGAATACAAGGTTTTCGTCTTGAAAACCTTGTTCATATCTTTTGAAAGGCGCACAGCTCTTGCGTTTTAAGACCATCTAATTTTAAAACCGTAATAAAATCAGGCAGTACATGGCGAACAGGCTAAAGAGTGAGGCGTCGGATGAAGCCGGTCCGAAACGTGAAAGAAGTAAAAAAGTGAGTAAAAACACCAGCTTTCGGGCCAGGTTACATGCTTTCCGGAATTTTTTGGGTGATGAAAGAACCCACAAAATTTTCGGGATGACCCTGCTCCTGCTTGCATTTTTTCTTGTGATCGCCTTTGCTTCCAACCTTTT
>DAORHY010000401.1:0-2821 GCA_035438225.1 Bacteroidia bacterium | reverse complement strand
TTTGAAAGATCAGATTGGCTTCCTTGAAATGAGTGACCTGATTGAAGAATGTATGAATAAAATTGCTTTTCTGGCGCATCCGACATATGAAGATTATGTCCGCACAGATTCAGAAACCAGGAAAATTGCAACCGAGTTAATTCCTGCATAAGCCTTAATTTTTTCTTCATCTTAATCCGGCCTGTTTCTGTGATCTTTCCTGAGAATTTTCCGGAATTTTAAGCCCTGCATCAGTTTGACAATCCTCTGACGATACCCCTGCCGGGTATTTTACGTATATTTGCATGCTCTGACGGAACAAATTTTAGATTCTTCCGTTATCCAATTCCTGAATGAAGATTAAACTAACTATCCTGTCGAATCACCCGGAGTTTAATCATCACTCTAAAAATCATCGACTGAAACACACATGGCTGGACTAATCATGGCTGCCCAACTTATTCTGGGCCTTGCAATACTTGTTACATTACACGAACTCGGACATTTTCTCGCCGCACGTGCCTTTGGCATTCGCGTCGAAAAGTTTTACCTCTTCTTTGATGCCTGGGGATTCAAATTCTTCTCCTTTCGCCGCGGCGAAACAGAATACGGAATTGGCTGGCTCCCACTCGGCGGATATGTGAAAATTTCCGGAATGATCGATGAGAGCATGGACAAAGAAGCCATGAAAGCCCCTGCTCAACCCTGGGAATTTCGTTCCAAGCCGGCCTGGCAAAGACTGATCGTCATGATTGCAGGGGTTACAATGAATGTAATCCTGGGAATTGCCATTTATACTATGGTCTTGATGAAATACGACAAGCAATACCTCAGCAACAATAATGTGAACGATGGTATTTACGCTTTTGAACTTGCCCAAAACCTAGGATTGCAGTCCGGCGATAAAATAGTCGCAATCAACGGCAAACCCCTGGTACGATTTGAAGAACTGCTTTCATCACGTGTTTTATTCGGCGCGAAACTTACAGTGGAACGTAACGGCAGATCACTTGAAATATCAGTGCCTGATAATTTCTACAAACAGACCATGCAGGCAGGAAAAGGGAATTTCATCATTCCGTACCAGGCCAATCTTTTTGTTGACAGCATTATCGCCGGTAAGCCTGCTGAAGTTGCCGGACTCAGAAAAGGAGATCATATTTATGCGGTGAACGGCATGCGTACATTTTCTATGGAAAGCTGCAGGAAAATGATCAATGAAAATAAATCCAAACCCATCTCACTGAAAGTACTTCGCGGCGCCGACACACTGATGATCCAACCCGTGGTGAATGATTCCGGAATGATCGGAATTACCTATCGGAGTGATTTTGGAACCTATCCGATGACCGCATATTCTCTCGGCAGCGCAATTGGTTTCGGCACTTCTGATGCATTCGAAGCCATCACATCAAACATCAAAGGTTTAAAACAGATTTTTGCAGGTAAAGAAAAAGCAAGCGATTCACTGCAGGGACCTATCGGTATTGCAACAATCTATGGGGGGATCTGGGACTGGAAACGATTCTGGGCGATCACCGGTTTGTTGTCAATGATACTTGCTTTCATGAACATCCTCCCCATTCCTGCTCTCGATGGCGGACATGTATTATTTCTTACCATTGAAGTAGTCACCCGCCGCAAACTAAGCGACAAGTTCCTCGAACGCGCACAGATTGCCGGGATGATTATTCTGCTTTCTCTTATGGTATTTACCATCGGTAATGATATCTGGAAGCATTTTCTGAGCTGAAAAGCTGATCATTTTTTTATTAAAGATTTTAGCTTGGCGTGCACATTCGTTGCAACCGGATAAATGCATCCAGGTCCTCTCTCCAACCATCCCGCTCATTCCGAATTCGTCATTCCTGTTCAATGCTTTTTCTCCTTCCTTAGAGGCAGATTGTTAATAAGTGCATTATATTTCTCATTGAACATAATATTCAGGCCCGCACTGCCCGTCAACTTTGGATTCTTTTCAAGACTGGATGAAAAATGAACAATTCGGTGTGTTCATAAAAACACCACACACTTCCGTCATTTAAGAAATCCCTTGACGACTTTTCACCGTAACAATCCAACTGTACTACTACTGCGAACCCGGGTGATTTATCGGCGATAAATCATTCCTCCAAACCCTGTGAAATGATTCAACGCAAGACACAATTTATTTTTATTGCAGCGCTTTTGTTTGCCTCCACACTTCATGCACAAATTCCTCCTGTGCGGGGTATGTATGTGAATTTTGTGAATGCATGGCTCGGTGATTCCATTCAGGAAAACAAAATTCTTTCCTACTGCTCATCAAACAGTATAAATTATGTAACGATTTACGACCTGAATCTTCTGAGTTGGAATGTCGCACAAAAAAATGCGCTCGCATCCTTTATATCAAAGGCAAAAAATCAATATGGTATTGTACAGGTTGGTGCTGCCGGTGAAACGTATAACTTTTTTAAAAATTATATCCTTCCGTACAATACTGGCCGAAACGGTTCTGCGGAACGGTTCAACGTACTGAATTTTGAATTCGAATTCTGGCTGACTTCCAGCATTGCTACTTATTACGGTCCAAATTACCTGACGCCAAATGGATTTACTGCTGATACAGCAGGGGCATTTGCTTATGCAATTCAGCAATTCCGTAAAATTGATTCGCTCTGCAACAGCAATTCCCTCATGAGCGAGATTTACCTTGGTTGGCCAAATGCCGGACAAATGCAGCAGGTAGTGGCCTGTGCTGACAGGATTCTGTTGCACGCTTATCGTACAAGCGATATTGATGTATACCAATATACCCAGAGCCGGATCTATGATATTGCAAGCGCAAACAAACCAATAC
>DAORHY010000400.1:0-2826 GCA_035438225.1 Bacteroidia bacterium | reverse complement strand
ACAGGAAAATCCGTTGAGATAAGTAAATACCACGCGGCCACTTTCGTGCCAGGCGCTTTGGAGAAGGGCTTCAGAGTTCATGTCAATGCTTTTTTCAAAGTTGAAAATGCCAGGTATTTTGAAGTACCCTAGATCTTGAATTAAACCTCAGTGCGTGTATCCATTTGGAGGAGTTTCACAAACATGAATTGGAATACTTGAGAATTCCTTTCATGAGTTAACAATTGTAATTGTCGGAAAAATTTCCGCTATTCTTGTCGCTGCAGGTAAAAATAAAAGTAAGTGTCAGGGATCAATAATTTCAGCGTGAAAACAACGCAGCCTCCAGATAACATACATTCAGGCGAACGATACTTTCCGTGCTTTCGGTAATCAGTGTGGTTTGTGTTTGTGGTGTACTTGTGCGACTCTGCATCAAAGATGCTACCGGACTTACAACAAGTTCGTTCACGAGACCGCTGCTGCTGCCAACACGGGATGAATCCATACCGTTGACCATCACCTGACCAATCCCTGTAACCGCACTCGCCCCGAATTCGATCATGATTGAATTCGCAATATTCCGCTCGGCTTCTATCAGGCTTTCAACTCTGGCCAGGTGTCCGGCCAATGCGGCACGGCCTCTTGCATGAGCTGCAGTACGGAGTTCGTTTAAAAGGGAGGCACGCGCTCCGTCTACTGCTGCATCGATTGTGCCTGTTGCAATCCTTGAACCGGCTGCAACGGATTGTTCTGCTGATTGTACATATTGTTGAAAGGCTGCGCGAACTTCACGACTCCGGGCTCCGCGTCGCAATGCTTCAGCTAAGGCTGCACGCTGTTCACTTTGTGTGAGCCGGGCAAATTCCTGAGAAGTTACGCGTAGAAAGCCGCCGCTACGGAGTACCTGAACCAATCCTACTCCGCCAAGTACCAAACCGGCACCATCGATTATTCGTGTTGCCCAATAATAGTATCCGTTATTGTCCAATTCATCCAGACTGCTGGAGTTCGGATCGGTGATGGCGACATACAGTCGTCCTGCAGATACTCCTGTTTGTATCCCACCAATGATGGCACCTCCGGCGGCTATCCATCCGATTGGTCCGGAGGCTACGGCAAGGAGTCCAAACCCGATCAGGGTAAAGGTTACGCCAAGTGTCAGGCTGGTTGCCTCAGCGCTGATGCGTGAACGGTTTGTCATTGTACCATCCGGAATATCGGGCAGGTCCGCGGTGTCTGATGTAGCCAGTGAAGCACAGGGAATAGTGATGATTGTTTCTTCCACCAGCACAGCATCCCCGCGGGGCGGTATGGCATTCCGGATGATCTGGCAGGATTCCTCACCATAATACCCGATGGCACAACCCCTGTATTCAGGATTGCTGTCTATTGCTCTGATGATGGCATCTCGCCTGGCTCCGAAAATCATGGTTGGATTGGAAAAGAATTGTCAAGTGAATATAATAAATTTCTGATCACTGCCTTGTGCAGGGCCTGTTTTTTTTGTTTAATTTTTTCAATGTGTCGCATTGAAGAATTTTCGATTGTCCAGTTGAAAGAGTGCAGTACATGTACATCAACAGAATTCCACCCGACACCGTTTACTCCATTAAACTTTGTTCGTTGGGTTCTTCGGCACAAGCATAATATTGATAACCTAAAAGTTCGCCCGGATCAATACGTCCTGTGAGTCCTTTTCCAAGATTTTTACTTGTCCGGATTTCAAAATGCAAATGGTCTTCAGAAGAATTGAGCTTTGCTGCATTTCCTGTCTTACCGGTATTTCCGATTACTTCTCCGGCGATTACGCAGTCTCCTTTTTGCTTACTGATTTGGGAAAGGTGGGCATAAAATGCAAAATATTTTTTTTCATAGTAGTTAAATTCAAGGATCACATAATTTCCGTAATCTCCTGAAAAACCGGTATCGACGATTGTACCATCTGAAATTGCATACACCGGAGTGCCGACAACAGCCATAAGATCCCAGCCTTGATGTGCTCTGTGTCCTGCATTTCGGACCATGCCAAAAATATTTGACAAGGATTCTTTTCGGATTTTCATTCTTGACAATGGAGTTTTCATGATGTTCAGATGAGAATGGTTAAAGGATAATATTTATGAATAAATAGGGATGGGAATGAAAGCATCAATTGATCATGACCATAGCACCTTTTACTTCTGTCATGGTAGTCCCCGAGACGGCAGCCATCGTACCTTTCATTTCCGCTTTCACGGTACCTTCGAGAGAAAGATTCATCGTGGCGGTTATTTTAGTGTCCATCATGGAACTTGTTGTCAATTTGTCCATTGTCGAAACTTTAAATTCTTTCATGGAGTCCTGGGTCATTGCATCCTGGGTGCTTAGCGACATGGCTTTCGTCGATTTGAGGTTCAGCTCTCCGCCAGCCTGGATATTAATGTTATTGTCAGCTTTAATATTTATTTCCGACGACCGGATAAGTATTTTCTTTTTGGATTTTAATTCGATGGTGTCGTCTCCTTTCAGGATCAGTACACTTCCCTTTGCATCCTGAATAGTGATACTCCCGTCCTTGTCGTTCATAATGATTGTATTTCCGCTGCGGGTTTTCAAGGATTTGATATCGTTGTTGTCATCACCAAGTCCGGATTTCGCTGCACCGGTGTAAAGTGAGCCTACGACGAATGGTTTATCGACATCGCCGCCTTCAAAATCCACCATCACGTCTTCGCCAATTTCGGGGATGAAATGCCATCCTTTATCTTTTCCACTGTGAGGAGTGGCAAGGCGCATCCAGGGAGAAATATCAGACCAGGAAAATTTTACTTTGATCCGGTCCAGTTTATCACTGTCCTTATTGAC
>DAORHY010000399.1:0-2839 GCA_035438225.1 Bacteroidia bacterium | reverse complement strand
TCCCTTCGACATCCGGTTTTGTAGGTGACATCATCCAGGTGATCGGAAGCGGATTCACCACTGTCACGGATGTATTGTTCAACGGTGTCGGTTCTCCGGCGTTTACGGTAGATAATTATTTTCAGATTACTGCTGAAGTTCCTGTCGGTGCTACTACCGGACAGGTAACCGTTGTGATTGGCGCATGCTCCGGCGTTTCAACAACTCCGTTTACTATTATCTCTTGCCCTGCACCTACAATTTCCGCCAGCGGACCCACAACCTTCTGTGCTCCGGGTTCCGTGATACTCACCTCCTCCGCAAACACTGCTTACCTCTGGTCTCCGAATGGAGAAACAACTCAGTCCATTACCGTTTCAACTTCCGGAAGCTATTTTGTCACTACCACCAATGGAGTTGGATGTACTGCTTCCAGTACTCCCGTGACAGTAACTGTAAATAACTATTCCGGTTTTGCCGGCCCCGCCTTTACTGAAAACTTCGGCGTACCAACCGGCAATACTTTTGTAAATGTTTATTCAGGGTGGCAAAATAATGGCACTTACTATTATTCAAGCCCTACTGCAAATCTGTGTGATGTCCGGACCAGTTCAGCTTCTTCCGGTTACCTGGGTGCAAGTGGCGGTGGTAATGTGTTTTTCGGTACAGCAGGCACCAACCCACGCACATTTATTATCAGTGGTATCAATACCGAGTACTATACAGGTTTATCCTTGCAATTTGGATTACTCCGCGCAAATGTTGCAGCCTGTACTACTGAAGTCATGCTTGTCGAAGTGAGTCCTGATGGTATCAACTGGACACCACTCACGTATTCGCAACCGGCAGTCAATGTATGGACAATGGTAACAGCGTCCGGAACGATTCCGGCTGTTCCGAATCTCAGCATTCGTTTCTCAAAAACCTCCTGTGCACAATTCCGCATTGATGATGTCAAAATAAACGGAACTACAACACAGGCAGCGATCGCCGCTTCGGGTCCGACAAATATTTGTGCCGGACAAAGCGTTCGGTTGATCTCAAACATTCCGGCAGGCAACACCTGGTCACCAAATGGTGAAACAACCACGCATGCTGTTGCTTCCACGAATGGGACCTATTCCACAACAATCGCAGATCTCAACGGTTGTACAACGGTCTCAAACCCGATCACTGTAAATATCAGTCCGGTACTTACCGTTGCAACAACACCAACGAATGTTTTATGTTTCGGTGGTGCAACCGGCTCAGCACTTGCGGTAGAAACCGGTGGAACACCTCCTGTTACTTTCTCCTGGAACACAGCACCGGTTCAGACAACTGCCACAGCGGGCGGATTGACTGCAGGAACATATACCGTCACTGCTACCGATGCTTACGGTTGTACTGCAACTGCTTCGGCTGTCATCACACAACCTTCCGCAGCGCTTACATTATCCACAACACACCTGAATGTCAGCTGCAATGGCGGAAACAATGGCTCTGTTGATCTCTCGGTCACAGGTGGAACTTCTCCATACTCCTACGCATGGGGCGGAGGACAAACAACAGAAGATCTCGGCGGACTGACGGCAGGAATACAGAGTGTAACAGTTACTGATGCCAATGGATGCTCGGCATCCACCACAGTGACCATTACCGAACCCGCAGCACTTTCACTGACAACAACCCCGGTAAATATTACCTGCAACGGCGGAGCAGACGGCTCCATTGATCTGGCTGTTTCCGGAGGCACTTCACCTTATGCGTACTCCTGGAGTTCCGGTCAGACGACCGAAGACATTTCAGGAATTAATGCCGGAACGTATACGGTCACCGTTACTGATTTCAACGGCTGTACATCTTCCACTTCCGTGACAATTTCTGAACCTGCAGCAATTGTGATCTCCGGATTCACTCCGGGATCTGGCAGCATCGGGACTCCGGTAATTCTCTCCGGTAGTGGTTTTGCCGGAATTACCGATGTGCAATTCAACGGAATCAGCGCACCGTATGTAGTAGATAACGTAAACCAGATTACCACGTCTGTTCCGGTCGGAGCAACAAGCGGAACCATCACGGTTTTCGCCGGAACATGCAGCGGTGCATCGGGCACTTCATTCACTGTCGTCTCCGGATCTGTAACGTTAAACCTTACCGTGTTCCTGCAGGGATATTATGTTTCTGGCAGCCCGATGAATTCACCTATGGTGAACCTTGGCATCAGCCTCAATCCGACGGATTGCGATACGTTGTATGTTTCTCTGATGGATGCCGTACTGTATACAGTTGTAGAAAGTGACACCGTGATCCTCCACACTGACGGAACTGCATCCTGCAGCTTCACTCCTGCAGTAAGCGGAAACAGCTATTACATCCGCCTGACGCATCGCAATGCTCTCGAAACGTGGAGCGCTGCCCCTGTACCGATGAGTACGTTGACGAGTTATGACTTCAGTACCAGTGATGCCCAGGCTTTCGGAAGCAATCAGGTTCTGGTTGATCCGAGTGTTTATGCTCTCTGGCATGGAGACTGTGCGGACTTCGGCGCTACCCCGGGATTCCCTGACGGTTTTGTTGAATCCGGTGATTACAGCGCAGTAGAAAATGATTCACAAAATTTTGCCTACGGTTACAACCCGACAGACCTGACCGGCGACGGATTCACAGAATCTTCCGACTACAGCATTATCGAGAATAACAGCCAGGTGTTTGTGATCACATCGCATCCATAACGACTACTTTTTCCCGTCAAGACGCAGAGGGCGCAAAGAAGCAAATCTTTGCGCCCTTTGCGTCTTTCGGAAACGTCATTATTTTTTTCTGCTTTCCCTCCATATTTCATTGAACGACTTCGGAGCCATTTTCGGAAGTTCTCTTC
>DAORHY010000398.1:0-2853 GCA_035438225.1 Bacteroidia bacterium | reverse complement strand
GCTAAATTTTATGACAGCGGAGGATCCACGGGGGCGTATGTAATTAACGAATCTTATACCTACACATTTTTTCCAGCGCCTGGCAACCGGCTCCGGGTTGATTTTAATTCGTTCGATACGGAAAGTGGCTACGACTTCCTTTCCATCTATGATGGAAACACTACTTCAGCACCGCTTTTGTTTACCGGCTCTGGCTCTGCATTGCCCGGAGCATTCATTTCTTCTGCTGTAGACGGTAGCCTCACTTTTAGTTTTACCTCGGATCTATCGATTAACTATACCGGATGGGATGCCACGATCAGTTGCATCGCGATCCCGGCTTGTTCCGGGACACCTTCACCCGGAACGGTTTCCGGAACCACGACCATTTGTGCAGGGAGCACAACCACATTGACGGCCTCCGGCGCCACAACCGGATATAGCGGCATTCAATATCAATGGGAAGAATCAGACGATAATGGTGTTATTGATCCTTGGACCAGTGTCATGAACGGAAGCGGATCGACTGCTGTTGTTTTCACTACGCCACCGCTAACCAGCTCAGTATATTACCGGATGAACATCTTATGCAACAACGGAGGCCAATCTGCAGCGTCAACCGGACAGCTGATCACGGTGAACCCGTTGCCGGCTGTTTCAATGAATGCATCGTCATCCAGCATTTGCGGCACAGGGTCGGTAACACTTTCGGCATCCGGTGCGACCATCTATTCCTGGTCACCTGCAGGTGGATTGAGTGCTACTTCTGGTGCATCGGTGCAAGCAAGTCCTGCGTCCACCACAACGTATACTGTAACAGGTACTGAAAATGGTTGTTTCTCGACAGCGACAATTACGATCAATGTCTATCCGGGAATCGGCAGCCTGACAGTAACGGCAGACAGTGTTCAGGGCTGTGACCCGCTGACCACGATTCTGCATGCCAATGCCTGCCTCAATGTTACTCCGACTTTTACAGTGGATTCTTCTGCAACGAATTATTCCCCTGCAGGCGGGACCGGATTCCTGACGATGTCCAGCACGGACGATGGATTTGCGAGCATCAATCTGCCATTCAGTTTTAATTACTTTGGGACATCCTATACTTCCGCATTTGTTGGAACCAACGGATACCTCACTTTTGGTGGGAGTTCAACGGCTCTCACCGCCCAGCAATTGCCGAATGCCACCGCTCCCAACAATATTGTTGCGCTGTGCTGGAATGATCTCCTCCACGCTGCGGTAAATACAGGAGTGGATACATTCACTGTCGGAAGCCCGGGAAGCAGAAAGTTTGTCGTCCGGTTTAACTCATCAGCAGTTGCATTTTATAATTCCGGATCACAGTCGGGAGCATTTGGCGGAAAAATAATTTTACATGAAGGGACCAATAAAATAGAATTGCGTATTGATGTTATGAACATGGGTGCAGTGACCGGCCGCTTAAAAACCCTCGGGGTAGAAAACTCCGCTGGGACGATTGGTGTTACTGCTCCGGGTAAAAATAATACCGACTGGCTATCAGGAGCACCTGTAACTTACGTTTTCAGTCCTGGTTTTTCCTGCTCGGGATCGTCAGGGATGACATATTCATGGCAACCGCTGACGAATCTTGCCAATCCCGCGTCTGCAAATCCGCAGGTCAACGCTCTCGGGACAAGTACCACTTACACCGTGACTGCAACTACATCTTCCGGATGTACTGCCACCAACACCATTTCGCTCACGGTTCTACCGAAACCAGCTGCTCCAGTAATTACAGCAAACGGACCCTTATCATTTTGTCCCGGAGGCAGCGTATTGCTGACTTCGTCTTCACCTTCTTCAAACAATTGGAGTACGGGAGAAACATCCGTATCCATCACGGTCAATTCATCTGAATCAATCACATTGTTTTCTACCAGCGGGCAATGTAACTCCGAAACGGCTTCTGCCATTGTTGTACGTTACGATACCATTCAGCCACTGATCACTGTTCTTGGCGGGGGAGTTGCATTGTGCAGTGGAACCCGGGATCTTATTGCCGATGGTTTGCCGCAATTTACAGCCTGGAACTGGAGTACCTCTGAAACTACGGAGGCCATCAATATTGCCACTTCCGGAACCTATGCAGTCGTAGCGACTGACTTGCACGGATGTCTCACGCATAATTCCATAAGTATATTGCCCGGTGAAACTCCTGTTTCTCCGGTAATCAGTACGACCAGTGCACTGACAGTTTGCAACAATGACTTTGTAACGATTTCATCGGATTTGTCCGATAATATTATCTGGTCACCGACTTACGATGCTTCCGCATCCATTTCTTATAATCTTTCGCCGCCCGGGACCTACGAATTTTTTGTCACGCGTGACTCTCTCGGGTGTACCTCGGAATCGAATCACTTAGTGTTCACCGTACATCCAACACCTGAGATCTACAGCTTTTCACCTGCGGACTCTGCATGTCCGGGTGATGTGATTACCCTGGTCGGTTCCGGTTTTTCCGGTGTGACCTCAATCGCGTTCAATGGAACTGCTGCTTCAGCATATACGATAGTAGACGACTACACCATCATTGTGACCATTCCTGCAGGAGCAACATCCGGTGGATTGACTTTAACAGACAATCTTACAGGATGTACCGGAGTAAGTTCCGTGTTCACGATCAAAGCATCGTGTCTGACCAGTGTTGCACTCCGGCTGAAACTTTTTTTACAGGGATATTATCAAACCGGGGGGACAATGAATGCGGCCTTGTTCAATGCAGGAATCAGCGGATCAGCTGTTGATTGCGATACTATTCGTGTGTGCCTGATGGATGCTACGACCTTTAACAGCATAGAATGCGCCGATGTCATTTTGCAAACAGACGGACAGGTACTTTGCGAATTC
>DAORHY010000397.1:0-2943 GCA_035438225.1 Bacteroidia bacterium | reverse complement strand
GGTTACAGGAATCTGATTGCTGAAGGCTTCAGGCGCATCGCTCCGGGTGGAATCCTGTTTCCTTTTTCCTGTTCCCAGGTCATTTACAAACTGCTTTTCCGCAAATTCGTTTTTCAGTCAGCTGCATAATCGGGCAGGAATGTGCGCATTCTTCACCAGTTGTCACAAGGGCCGGATCATCCGATATCCATTTATCACCCTGAAGGTGAATATTTGAAAGGACTCGTCCTGCTGGTTGACTGAGGAAACAGTGTAATTATTTTGTGCTCTGTTGATTTTCCATTGTTCATATCGACCGGACAATTATTTTGGAAGCACCTCTGTGATTTCTGCCTGAGCCTTAATTTCGTACCGAGGTATCTTCTATGCAGGTAAATACATCTTATCGCGATATTTTGAACATGGCCTATCCGGTGATGGTCGGATCGCTGGCAACAACACTTCTGAACATTACTGATACGGCTTTCCTGGGCCGTGTCGGCGAAACTGAACTTGGCGCTTCAGCCGTCGGCGGCGTGCTCTATTTTGTTTTTGTCATGATTGGTATTGCAATCGGTATTGGCACTCAGATACTGATTGCAAGGCGGGCAGGAGAAAAGAATGAGGACGCTATCGGGGAAATTTTTGATCATAGCTTAATTATTCTTTTCGGTCTGAGCGTCCTGCTCTTTCTCATCCTCAAATTTCTTTCGCCGTTATTACTCCGGCTGATTCTTGATTCTGAGCCAGTAGTTCAGGCAAGCATCCGGTTTCTGAATTACAGGTCCTATGGAATATTCTTTATCATGCTGGGCACTGTTTTTCGTTCATTCTATGTAGGAATTGCCCAGCCCCGGGTTTTCGGAATTTATTCATTCCTGATGGCCATTGTGAATTTTATTTTTGGCTACCTTTTCATCTTCGGCAATTTTGGATTTCCTGAATTGGGTATCGAAGGTGCCGGACTCGCTTCCAGTCTTGCTGAATTGATAGCCTTGATTTACTTGTTCGGCTATACGGCAGTGAAACCGGGAATACGTCAGTTTAAGTTGTTTCATTTTAAGCGAATGGACTGGAAACTGATGGGCCGCATCATGAATCTTTCGGCACCCCTTGTCGTTCAGAACCTTCTTTCCATGGGAGCATGGTTTGTGTTTTTTATTTTCATTGAAAAACTCGGAGAACACGAACTGGCGATATCCAATATTGTAAGAGGAGCTTACATGGTTGCGATGACGCCCATTTGGGGATTTTCCATTGCGGCGAACAGCATGGTGAGTAATATCATCGGGCAGGGTAAGGCGGATGCAGTGCTCGGAATGGTGAACCGCATTATCAAACTGGCATTGCTGGTAACCGGATTCATGGCACTCCTCAACCTCCTCATTCCCCGTTTGATTCTGAGGATTTTTACTTCCGATGAAATTCTGATCAACGACTCGCTGGGATCGTATTATGTAGTAATTTTAGCAATGCTGTTCTTTGCATTTGCGATTGTATGCATTAGTGCGGTCAGCGGCACCGGAGCCACACGGGCAGCGCTCTATATTGAAATCGCGGCCATTCTGATCTATTTGATTTACAACTACGTGATCACGTTTATCCTTAACGGAACTGTGGAAATGATCTGGTTTTCGGAGATCATTTATTGGATATTTACAGGCATTGCATCCTATGTTTTTCTGCGGACGCTGCGATGGAAAAAAATTACCTTGTGAAAATTAATCATTCAAGAACATGCATGCATTACCCCGGATCATCTTCTACGGTACTCCCGAATTTGCAGTTCCAAGCCTTGATATTCTGAACCGTGAAGGCTTACCTGTAATTGCTGTCGTTACTGCGCCCGATAAACCTTCGGGACGCGGACAGAAAATTATCCATTCCGCCGTTAAGCAGTATGCGCTTTCAAAGAATATCGTTGTTCTTCAACCTCCCAACCTGAAGGATCCGGTTTTCCTGGAGGACCTGGAAAGGCTTGCCCCTGAACTTCAGATTGTGGTTGCATTCCGGATGCTGCCGGAACCAGTATGGAAAATGCCGCCTCTGGGTACGTTTAACCTTCACGCTTCCCTACTCCCTCAATACCGCGGTGCGGCTCCGATCAATTGGGCAATCATGAATGGAGAAACAGAGTCGGGTATCACCACATTTTTACTTCAGCATGAAATCGATACCGGCAGGGTCCTCTTTCAGGAAAAGGTTGCCATTCATCCCGATGATACTGCCGGTACCCTTCATGATAAATTGATGGTAGCCGGATCTCAGCTTGTATTGAAAACGGTGCGGGCAATCATTGATAAAAAAATCAATCCTGTAGAGCAATCGCAGATTGCCAAAGAGATGGAATTAAAAAGTGCACCAAAATTAAACCATGAAAATACATGCATTGACACCCGTCGACTTGCATCTGAAATTCACAACCAGGTAAGAGGGCTTTCGCCTTATCCTGCTGCGCACAGTGAATTGTACAATCCACAGAGTGGAGTTAGTTTTAAAGTGAAGATTTATTCTACGAGTCTTGAGATTGTTACACACGATAAACCAGTAGGAGTGATTGAAACAGATAACAAAGCATTCCTGAAAGTTTACCTAAGAAAAGGAATTCTGTCAATTCTTGAATTGCAATTATCCGGTCGAAACCGGGTAGGGATAAGAGATTTTTTAAATGGGTTCAAATTAACGGGAGACTGGCGGTTACGTTAATAGAAAATACTGGGAAAGTATGTTTCTCAGGGATTCAGAACCAGATTTCTTAGCACAATGAAGGAACATTGTTCTACTTTTTGTTGATAAATTCAGGTTATCCCTGAAGGCATGTGCCAACGGATAGCTTAATTTTGCAGGGGATGAAGAAGGTTGTAGTATTTACAGGTTCAGGTATTATTGCTGACAGCGGGATCAGGACTTTTCGTGATCATGACGGTTTATGGGATAACTATAAGATCGAAGAAGTAGCTACTC
>DAORHY010000396.1:0-2949 GCA_035438225.1 Bacteroidia bacterium | reverse complement strand
TAGCAGTGACTTCGGTTACTGCTAAGTTTTTTTCAACTAACTTTGGGACTACACCTAGCTCCCTAGCTCTGTTGAATTAATATAGTATAATTATTTGATGAAAGAAGTGTTCTCATTTTATTAAAAAAACTATTCCAACCAGCACTTTTCATATAATTCAGAATTGATTTGGCTCAAAAATTCCGGAAAAACAAAGTCAAATTTGGTTCTTCATGGATAGAAGAAATTTCATTGAATTAATTTTACTAAATTCGCATATGAATTGTTATTGCATTTAGTTAATACCAAACTAACAACCAACAACCAAATTGCTAACCGACATCCACAACCGAATCCACGACTACCTGAGAATTTCTCTCACGGATGTGTGTAATCTGCGGTGTACGTATTGTATGCCGGATCATCCAGTTTTTTCAGCGAAGGAAAAATTGATGAGTACGGATGAGATCATTGAGATTGCAACAACGTTTGTAAAACTTGGTGTGAAAAAAATCAGGCTGACGGGTGGAGAACCATTGGTACGTCAGGATGCGAGGGAAATAATTGAAAGACTTTCATTGTTACGATCCGAAGGATTAAATGAAATAACGCTTACAACGAATGGAATTTTTCTTCACGACTATGTTGAAGATTTCAAGAAGGCTGGGATTCGATCTTTGAATGTGAGTCTGGATACCATGATGCCCGATCGTTTTGCAAAAATTACAAAGCGTGAACATTTTCACAGAGTGATGTCGAATATTCATTTACTAATGGAACACGGTTTTCATGTGAAGGTGAATATGGTGGTCATGAATGGTATGAATGACGATGAGATTTTTGATTTTATCAACTGGACAAGAGATTTTCCGGTGCATGTACGCTTTATAGAATTTATGCCATTCCGTGACAATCACTGGAAAGATCAAAAATTAATTACCACCAAGGAATTGTTGGATCGGGCACAAAGTCATTTTGAAGTTGTTCCGCTGCAGAATAATAAACATGATACTTCCAGAAAGTTTAAAGTACTCGGGTATGAAGGGACATTTGCTTTCATTAGTACAATGAGTGAACCTTTTTGTGGTGATTGCAATCGTCTTCGCTTAACGGCAGATGGAAAAATGAAAAACTGTTTGTTTTCAAAAGGAGAAATGGATTTATTGTCAGCATTACGTCGCGGAGAATCAATTCTTGATCTGATTCATGCTTCACTTGTTTCCAAAGAAAAACAATGGGGCGGACAAGAACTTTTTGGCAAAACCGAAAACCGTACCATGGTTTCCATTGGAGGCTAAAAAAAAATCTCCCGCTAAAACGGGAGATTGGAATTAATCCTTTCGGAAATTCATAATATATAATTGAATTCCCTATTTTCTCTTTTCAACCAACACATAATCCCTATTCACCGGCCCTGTATAAATCTGTCTTGGCCGAGCAATCGGTTCTTTTCCTTCACGCATTTCTTTCCATTGCGCGATCCATCCCGGCATTCTTCCGATTGCAAACATGACAGTGAACATGTCAGTGGGGATGCCAATGGCACGGTATAAGATACCGGAATAAAAATCTACGTTCGGATACAATTTTTTTTCGATGAAATAATTATCGGTAAGCGCTATTTCTTCCAGTTGTTTTGCAATGTCGAGCAATGGGTCTTTGATGCCCAATTCCCGGAGTACATCATCGCATGCTTTCTTGATAATCTTCGCACGTGGATCAAAATTCTTGTAAACGCGATGACCGAATCCCATCAAACGGAAACCACTGGATTTATCTTTTGCTTTTGCAACCCATTCCCCGATGTTTCCTCCTTCTTTGCGAATGGTCTGGAGCATTTCAATTACAGCCTGATTGGCACCGCCATGCAAAGGCCCCCAAAGAGCAGAAACACCCGATGAAATAGAAGCATACAAATTCGCCTGTGATGAACCTGCAACACGAACAGTAGAAGTAGAGCAATTTTGTTCGTGGTCGGCGTGGAGAATGAGAAGCTTATCAAGTGCGTCAGCAACTTTTGGATTTACGTGGTAATCGTCTGTAGGCTGAGCAAACATCATGTGGAGGAAGTTCGCGCAATATGAAAGTCTGTTTTGCGGATACATCACCGGATGTCCGATGGATTTTTTGTATGACCAGGCTGCAACCGTTGCACATTTTGCCATCAAACGCTGGATCGTGAGATCCACATCACCCTCAGTTTTGTACACGTCAGGATAAAAAGTAGACATCGCCGCGATCATTGATGCGAGAACTCCCATCGGATGCGCTTTGGATGGAAATCCTTCGTAGAATTTCTTCATGTCTTCATGAATCAATGTGTGATGCGTGACACCCGAGATGAAAGAAGCCAATTGTGCAGCTGTTGGCAGCTCTCCGTAAATAAGGAGATAGGAAACCTCCAGAAAACTGGAATGTTCTGCAAGTTGTTCGATGGGATATCCGCGGTAGCGCAGGATTCCGTTTTCTCCATCCAGAAATGTAATGGAGCTTTGTGTAGAGCCTGTATTCTTAAATCCAGTGTCAAGTGTGATGTACCCCGTTTGATCACGAAGGGTAGAAATGTCAATCGCTTTTTCTCCTTCCGATCCGACAATCACCGGAAGTTCATATACTTTATTCTCAAGTTTTATTTCAGCTTTTAATTGTGACATACAGATGCGGATAAAAGAATGATTTAAACACGTGGATTTTAAGGATACTAAAGTAAGAGAAGTGATTGATATTTCTTAACCTCGCACAGAAACATTCCGGGTTGTTTTTATTTTTTATAGGATCAAAGGTAGGATTCAACGTGTTCCGTCACCCTGCTTGTTTATGCAAAATATTAAAATACAATCAGATACATATGGATTGTTGCAGAGTTGCAGGTTTTTCGGTGAACAAACGGAAGCGGTGAAAGATCAGATTTGAATAGTTACAACGGAATACGGTATCCGGTAAGACTCGCGATAAACGGGAGCTTTCCGT
>DAORHY010000395.1:0-2974 GCA_035438225.1 Bacteroidia bacterium | reverse complement strand
ACATTCGAAGGCACCATGTACTACCTGATCAATACTTCCACGGTTAATCAGAATTTCAAAGTGAAACAATGCAACATCAGCAACAAAGTTGAGTTTGCAATGCTTGACAGTGCCGTGAAAGCAATGACCATTGCACCGTACAGCCTCAAAGGAATCAATATCATGGGTTATGCTTCTCCGGATGGAACAGAAAAAATCAATGCTGATCTTTCCGTTAACCGTAGCAAAGCTTCTGCAAAATACCTCAGTGGAGTTTTCAAAAAACTGAAAATGAAGCTCGATGCGGATAGTTCTTTTTTCACGAAGAACAATACTAATGAAGACTGGGCCGGATTTCAACAGTTGATGCAGTCTTCTGACATGACTCAGAAAGACATGATCCTCCGCATTGTTTCTTCAAATTCTGATACGGAAGCCCGTGAAATGGAAATTAAGAAAATGGGCAAAGCCTATACTGAAATTGCTGAAGGTGTATTGCCTAAACTCCGTCGTTCTGCCATCACCCTCAGTGGTGAAAAAACAGGCCGTTCTGATGAGCAGATTACTGCTCTTGCGAAATCCAGCACTCCTGATTCCCTTAGCGTGGAGGAAATCCTGTATGCTGCAACGCTTACACAGGACATGAACGAAAAACTGAGCATTTACAGAACAGCCGAGCGTCTCTATCCGCAAGAATGGCGCGCAGCCAACAATGCAGGCACTATCCTTTTCATGACTGGTGACGTGGACGGTGCAATGGCCGAGTTTACAAAAGCAGATCAGTTGTCTGCAGGCAATACTACAGTGAAGAACAACCTCGGTGCTTGTTACAGCCGTAAAGGTGACCGCGCCAATGCTACCATGATGTATGCTGCTGCTGCCGGTGCAGGTCCTGAAGTGAACGAAAATCAGGGTATCCTCGATATCAAGAATGGTAACTACGGAATGGCTGTAAGCCATTACTCCAATTCGAACAGCTTCAATGCCGCTCTTGCCAAACTTCTTTCCGGCGATAAAGATGGTGCAATGTCAACAATCGATGCATCTTCAGACAAAGAAACAGCAAGCGGTTATTACCTCAAAGCAATCATTTCAGCCCGTAAAGGTGATGCAGCAGGTGTTGTTGCTAACCTGAAGAGTTCAGTTGAAAAAGATGCTGCGATGAAAGCAATGGCTGCAGAAGACCGTGAATTCATCAAATGGTTCAACGATGCTTCCTTCAAAGCTGCTATCCAGTAATCACTGATAAAGTCAAAAAAAATCCCGGATGAAACCGGGATTTTTTTTTGTAGGTTCTACATCCACTGGTGAGGAATCTCTGCCAAATAAAAAAGCCGGAATCAGAAATTCCGGCTTTTTTATTTGGACAACTTTTCTTGTATCCTTTGCGATCAGTATTTAATTTCGTCTCTCCTTGTTGACCATGATCGTCAGCCCTACGATGGATGATTTCTCGGCTGTGGATTCTTTTGCATTTCTAGCCCTCAGCACTTCAGCGCGTTTTTGAGCCATCGTGAGTATTTTTTTCTTAAAGCTCATGTACATGGAAGTATTCATTTGACATGATTCTGAAATCAAATCATCAACATCTATCCCCAGTTTCTCAGCAATTGCTTCTATTTTTTTGAAATAAATAACAAGCGTTGTGAGTTCCGGATGTTTTTCAATGATCAGTTTCATTTTTTATAGTTCTGAAAATGTGAATAAGCTTCTTTGCGCCGACAAGGAAATGAAAATTTAAATAGAAGTCAATATATATTTAAACACAATCCGACTATACAATTGAAATCCGGAAAGCATTTGCACACATATCCTTCGTGGACAGAAATCTTTAAAATTGTATTGAAAAAGCAAATAAGACCGTCGAAAATTAATCAAGCGCAATCACTTAACATAATGTTCGAAGTTTTTTCTACTTCAGCGATTCCTTAAAAAACTTCAGGGTTGATTGAATACATACTGAAGAAGGTTAGCTCCCATTTTCAATGCTTTCTGATGCAATTCAGGAGAGTCTTTGTGAACATCGTAATCTTCCCAACCATCACCAAGATCACATTCAAATGTGTAGAAGCAAACCAGGCGACCTTCATAAATCAATCCGAAACCTTGCGGCGGCTTGCCATCGTGTTCGTGGATTTTCGGGAGTCCTTCCGGGAAATCATATTTCTGATGGTAAACAGGATGTGAAAAAGGCAATTCCACAAAATCCAGTTCGGGAAATACCTTTTTCATTTGCGGCCGTACAAAAGGATCAATACCATAATTATCATCGATGTGGAGAAACCCACCACTCATCAGGTATCTTCTCAGGTTCTCTGCTTCTGCATTCGAAAGCACCCAATTTCCGTGTCCGGTCATGTGAATGAAAGGGTAGTCAAAAATTTCCGGGCTGCCCGCTTCAACAATGGCCTGTTCTGCCTGAATGTTCGTTCCCAGGTTCTGATTGCTGAAGCGGATAAGGTTCGGTAATGATGTTTCCAGGTTTGCATACCAATCTCCACCGCCGTTGTATTTCATCAAGCCTATTTTAAATGCAGGATCACCGGCTGTCAATGTCAGGCTGCTGAAGAAAAATAAAAACTGAAGAATGCTTTTCATGAAAACTGTTGGAAGGAAATAATCAGATTTGAGGTTTCGATACGGAAGATAAATTCACAGAAGCAATAATAGCGCAGGCCATCAAAGCAGCGGTCTCGGTCCGCAGGCGTGATTTCCCCAAAGATACGGGTATATATCCTGCCCCGATCGCCTGTTCGACTTCGGATGGATGAAAATCACCTTCCGGTCCAATCAAAACAAGCGCATCCGTGCCGGGTTTATAAATATCGCCGAGAAATTGTTCTGCCTGCAGAGTGCAAATATATAGTATTGCCTTTTCTTTTTTCTCCATTAGCCCGCGGATACCTGTCATCGGGTGAAGGAGCGGCAACCTGCCATTTCTGGATTGTTTTAGCGCTGAAATCAGGATTTTATTCATCCGGTCGGTTTTCAATTC
>DAORHY010000394.1:0-3018 GCA_035438225.1 Bacteroidia bacterium | reverse complement strand
TGTCCATGGCCAATTCATTGGAAGTTCGCGTTCCTTTTTTGGATTATACTATAGTTGACTTTGCATTCTCGCTTCCGATCGAAGCAAAAATTGATGCTACAGGAAGAAAGAAAATTATCCGTGATGCTTTTCGCGATGAACTCCCCGGTGAACTTTACCACAGGAAGAAAAAAGGATTCGAAGTACCCTTACTCAAATGGTTCAGAAATGAACTGAAATCACTCATCAACGACGAACTGCTGAGCACCGCTTTTATTGAAGCACAAGGCTTATTCGACGCTTCAGAAATTGAGCGGCTAAAGGAAAAATTATTCAGTATGAATCCTGGCGATGCACCTGCAAGAATATGGGCACTGCTGGTGTTTCAATACTGGTGGAAAAAGTGGATGCAATGATGATGTGTCTTCAGCACATTACAAAACTCCGAGGCTGTCCAGTTCCTTTTTGGTTACACTCGGTGGCATGATGTTCTTCCGCATTTTTGACAGAATGAAGGATCCTGCTTTTTTCGCAGCTTCTGCACTCGAAAATCCATTGTTGCCAGGAATAGCCGGAATATGGGGCTGATGAATATAAAGTTTCCCTCCGGCCAGGATATCGTATCCAAATCCACCGGGAGGTTGAGGGTTTGCAAATGTCCGCACTTCATACGCATCCGTTGCAACAGGCACCTGAGGGCCGGCAGATGGTAGTTGTTCGACAGGCGGAGCTGAAACTGAACCTGACGTTTCTGCAACTGCCGCAGGCTGATCAGCGGCAATGTTGTCTCGTCTGGAAGAATCACCCGGAGAACAGGAAATGAATGCAGAACAAATCCCAACCAGGACTAAACGCATGGTATTCATTCGAACAGCAATTTATTTATTGTATAGGAAAACAGATTACCGGATACATTCTGAAAACGGGGCACTTATTTCATTTCGGGCATTGTGTACTTCCTACCCTGGTTTTTTTTTTTCAACCAATCCATCAGCGGTGAGAAATAATCAAGCATGGCGCGGGCACTAAGATCTTCGCCGGTTTTGTCCATCAATAATTTTTTCCAATCGGTGCTGCTGCCGGGCTTCATAATATCGGAGATAAATTTACCCACTTCTTTATTCCCAAAATAATTTGTGGCATGGGGATCCTGTTTGAGAATGTTTTTTGAAATGTAATCATGCACCTGGAAAAGAAGAATGAATGACAAAGCATAATCATAGTATTGCGCCGGGTCGTCATTGATGTGTGTCTTCGTGGCAGGGTCACAGTAGTCTTCTCCCCTTTCTGTCGGGGGAACAATGCCCTGGTATTCTTTTACGATCTCCCACCACCGTTTGTTCCACTGGTCCTGCGGAAGATTCTTTGCGTACAATTCATACTCAAAGGTGCTCATTGTCCCTGAACTCCACGGGATGAACACGACATAGTTCAATGCGTCTTTCAGTAATTGTTTTGTCTCGTCCAGACGGGTATTGGGATCGACGAGTCCGAGACCTGCCGCAAACGGTTTTTGCATGGCAGCAAGTCCCATCATGCTGCCCAAAGCTTCATGATAAGCACGGTTTGCTCCTTCTCGTAACAGGTAAGGAACGTCAGGATTGCTGTAGGACAAATAATAGTACACATGACCGTATTCGTGGTGGACTGTTTCATACCATTGTGCATTGGGCACGATGCTCATGAGTGAACGGACATCCTGATCCAGGTTCATGTGCCAAGCCGAGGCATGGGTATTCTTTTTAAACCCTGCATCTTTGGTAACCGGGTACAAACTTGATTTTTCCCAAAATGACTGTGGCAATTCCGGGAAGCCAAGAGAAACATAGAATTTCTCGCCTTGTTTTGCGACCCATTCAGCATCCTTTAATTTCAGAGCACTGTCAAGGTTTAAGCCTTCCACGGTGACCATTTCACTCCAATCCTGTCCCCAGCGGTTGCTGAGCCAGTGTGCAGGAATATAATCCGGAACATCGCGTACTCCGTATTTCTTTGCCAGCTCATAACGCAAATATGTATGAAGTTCACGGTATAGCGGATTGAGTTCTTTATTAAACTTTCGCAACATGTCCATCATTTCCTCCGTCTTCATACCGTAGTCAGAAACCTGGTAAGTAAAGTAATCCGGATAACCCAGCCCTTGTACAACTTTATTGCGAAGGTCCCTCAGGTTAATCAGTCCGGGTTTTAGTGTCGCTCCAATTGCCTTGCTGGATTCCCATGCTTTTCGTCTTGCGGTAGTGTCCTTCACCTCCGCCAGAATGGAATCGATATCATTCGGAGTAACTTCTTTTCCATCAATCAGAAATTTATATCCGTAAAGATGTTCTGTCTGTGCCGTCCCTGCTTTGATCAGTTCCTTTACAGTCTCCTCAGCAATTTCCGGGTTACCGGCTGCCAGGTAGAGAATTTTCCTGAGCTGCTTTAACTGGAGTGGAGTCAGATCTTTTTCCCATTTCAGAAAGTTTGTGGCTTTATCGATGTTCTCCCTGCTGCCGGTAAACTTCGCCATTGCTTCATCGGCAATCCGTGAAGTATAAGCATTCAGGGTATCCCCTTCCACAATGTGAGTGTTTACAGACCATTGACCCTCACTCGAAGCTGCATAGAGTTCTTTGTATTTATTGTTATAAGTATCCAGGTAAGCCTGAACTTCCTTTTGGTGCTCGGTCGATTCATTTTTACAGGCGGTAAGGATCAATCCAAATGCAAGGGAATAAATAAACTTTTTCATGCGGGTCTGGTCGGATTTTTACAGATGATTATTCGTGAAATGAGTAGTACAAGTATAAGGAAAATTGGGAGTTGGATGGCAGTCAGGTGTCGGCAGTCAGGTGATGGTGGTTGTTTGTTTTTAGTCGGTAGTCGGTAGTCGGTAGTCGGTAATTTAGGAGGTAATTGAGTTCATAGCATTCAGAACCTACATATAAAATTCTACTTTTTTTTAATTATTCGGCACCCACCACGATCTACACTCCTGAAACTAAGCAAAAAATCCATAAAAAAAGAGGTCCAAATGGACCTCCAGGTGTGGAGCAT
>DAORHY010000393.1:0-3021 GCA_035438225.1 Bacteroidia bacterium | reverse complement strand
TTTGAGATGGCTTAGTTAATGATTGTGGAGAGTATCGGAGTCGAACCGATGACCTCTTGCATGCCATGCAAGCGCTCTAGCCAGCTGAGCTAATGCCCCTTATTCAATATTGATTTTAGTTGGCAGTGAGTGGATTGTTGTTAGAATTTGATGGTTGGTAGTCTGTGGCCGGTGGTACTTAGTCGGCAGTCAGCAGGCAGTAGTCGGTTGCAGGTAGTTGGTAGATTATTGTTCTTACTAGTTGATGTGACTAAACTTCCATCACCCTCCCCGCTTCAATATTCCACTTTTCATTCGGGACGCAAAGAAAAATAAAAAACCAATAATACGAAGGACACTTGTTTAATTATTCTTTCCTGCAAATGAGCCCCTCACTCAATCTATTCAGAACTTGGGACTTAAAGAGAATGAAAGATCTGATTTTTAACAAAATTGTTTATACAGATATTGAAGAAAGCCTGATTCAAGCCTATTTATACTAATTTTGCCAGACCCCTTCCCTGAATTTCAAACGGTGCATTCCAGGTACTCTACACTTATTATTTTTTTCCTGCTGCTACTCGCCTATGGCTGCAATCCGGCGCGTAAATTACCAGAGGGGCAATATTTGCTCACCAAAAATACTATCGTAGCAGATACCGGGCTGATTGAAAAGGAGCGCCTTGCTGCGCTTGTCAAACAAAAGCCCAACCGTAAAATCCTTGGTATTTTCCGGTTTCACCTCGGTGTCTATAATCTTGGAAACCATGGCCGTCAGACCAAATTTAAAAACTGGCTGAAAAGCATTGGCGAGGAGCCTGCTATCTTAGACACCTCGATGGTGGAGCGTTCACGGAACCAGATCAACCTTCTCGTACACAAACAAGGATTCTTTAATGCTGACGTGAGCGACACTCTACTTCTGCGTCACAAAACAGCACGGGTAAATTATTCCATTAATTACGGGAAACCGTATCTGATCCGCAATGTTGAATTTGCAACGCAGGACTCCGGGCTGGCGAATTTACTTTTCCTTTTCAGGAAACAAACTCTTCTGCACAAAGGTGACCGTTACGATGAAGACTTGTTCGACAGGGAACGAGATCAGATGGCTACGGAGATTAAAAACCGGGGTTATTATTTTTTCAGTAAAAATTACATTACGATACAGGTTGACAGTTCACTCGGCACACATGAGGCCGATATATTTTTTTACATCAACAGAGTGAATGAAAATATAGATCCCGACCTCATTGGCAATAAGTCAATTGAAAACCATCACAGTTACACCCTCCGGAATATTTTCATACAAACAGATTTTAATCCGAAAGACCCTTTGCATTCTATTCCAACGGACACAACCCTGTACAATGGCTATTATCTTTTGTCGCAATCCAGCGTCAGGATTATCCGGAACGATCAGCTGATTGGTACAATATTTTTTAAATCGGGTGATTTATATCTTCAGCCGGATATCGATTATTCCTATTCAAGGCTTCAGGACCTCAACATTTTTAAATTTATCAATATTCAGTTTTCGGAAGTACCGTTGGTAAATGAAACAGACAGTCACAAACTGGATGTGAATATCCAACTTACGCCGATGGATCAGCGGGACATCACGCTGGAAGCAGAGGCAACCAACACCGGAGGAAACCTCGGACTTGCCGGGAGCATCGGATACCGGAATAAAAATCTATTCCGCAATGCGGAAATTCTGGATGTTAAAATCAAAGGAGCTCTTGAAGCTTTGCCCAATTTTAACAACCCCGAAGCATCCACTAAATTCTTTGTGTTTAACACCTATGAATTCGGACCGCAGGCAAATCTGACATTCAAAAAATTTTTATTGCCAAAATTTATAACGAAAGGAACATCCCGCTATTTTAACCCGCGAACAAATGTGAATATCGGATGGAATTACCAGGACCGTCCGGATTACATACGTTCTATTCTGAATTTTTCAATGGGTTATCTTTGGAGAGGTTCTAAAACACAACGCTTTTATGTTTATCCTTTTGAAGTGAGTTCTGTCTATGTGAGACCTTCACCTGGGTTCCAGGCCAAACTGGATAGTCTCAATGACCCGCGTCTTCTTTATGCTTACGACACACACCTCATCCCGTCCGGCAGATTTTCCTGGATTTATAATAACCAGGAAATCCGTAACGATGGTAAGTTTTTATTTCTTCGAACCAACCTTGAATTTTCTGGTTTGATTCTGACCGCCCTTGCGGAACCACTGAATCTGAAAAAAGATGAATCCGGCAATTACAAGATATTTGACATCAAATATTCCCAGTATATCAAGCCCGACATCGATGTCAGTTATCACCATCAGCTCGATCCAAACAATACCCTGGTTTACAGAATTGCGGCAGGAATAGGTTTTCCTGTTTTCAATTCCAAAGCCCTGCCTTTTGAAAAAAGTTTTTTTGCGGGCGGGGCAAACAGCCTTCGCGCCTGGAGCGCCCGGACACTCGGTCCTGGTTCCTACAAAAAACTCGTAAACATTGAACAAGGCGGTGACATTAAAATTGAAGCCAATTTTGAATACCGTTCATTTTTATTCCGCTTGCTTGAAAGCGCTCAACTGGAAGGAGCAGCCTTTATTGATGCCGGGAATATCTGGACACGCAATGCCGACCCATCCCGTCCCGGTTCGCAATTTAAATTTGAAGATATGCTGAATGAAATGGGCGTGGGCGCCGGTATTGGTTTGCGATTCAACTTTTCGTTTTTTATCCTCCGCCTGGATGCCGCAGTAAAATTAAGAGACCCTTCTCTTGATCTTGCCGAACGATGGGTGTATCCCAATCAAAAATTTGTCTTCCGTGATATTACTCCGAACCTGGCAATCGGGTATCCCTTCTAAATTAAAACATCCCGCCCTCGGGAGGCGGGATGTGGAATGACAGGTGTCTGGCTGCAAGCGCCAGAAGATTGTAAGCAGGATTATTTTTTATCCGTTCCGGCTGCACCGTCATGTTTACTTTCATGCGTTCCGGTATCCGGTGTCCTGTCTTTCTTCAACTTTTGGAT
>DAORHY010000392.1:0-3027 GCA_035438225.1 Bacteroidia bacterium | reverse complement strand
GCATCAGAATCCACCATATTAATAAGAGACGCCTCATCGATCAGGGTTCAAGTAAGAGGGTTTCCTCACCCTCCGGCTGGCCATTACAGACTAATTGTAATTTATAGATGCCCTGTGGCATGCCACTTACATTTACGGCATATTCGTTATCCTGTGCGTTGAGGATGTAGTTGTAGGTGATGGTAGGATTGCTCACCAGGAATAAACGGAGGTAAGCATTTGCATCAGACTTGACCTTGTACTCCACGTTTAGGAAGCTTGAAGCCGGATTTGGTGAAACAGCGACCAGGATTCCGGAGCTTGCGGTAACGGTCATGGAATCCACGCTAACAAAACCATCGCTCAATGCAATTACCTCCAATTTGTACTTTGTTGAAATGATCGGGCGGACAATCACATCCGGGCCGGAGCAAATAAGGGTTCCGGCTTCATCGTACCAATTATAGTAGGCTTGCTCACCAATATCTTCCGCATGGAGTATGAGCGAATCGTCTGAAAGAATGTTTTTGTCTCCTCCTGTTTCCGCCCAGAACTTGGGGCGATCTGCTGTTTCAACCCAATAGGTTTCGCCGCCAATAACCGTTTGATTATTTTCTGACCGAAGTTGAATGAGATCATACTCTATCGGGACAAGGCTATCAGGTTTGTCGGAGTAATAATTAAAGCTGATTATCAAGGGAAGCACCTGGCCCGCGTTAAACGGAAGTCCGCGTAGATAGGCTGGTTCACCAATGACTTCCAGTTGATGGCAATCTTCCCGCTTTATTTTAATATTCTCCGAATTGGCTCCAGACTGCACCCATTTATCCCAAAGTGCTTCACTCAATGTGACCTTGATTTGGGCGTTCTTATAGGCTGATTTTTCAATTGGTACCCCTCTGTCCGTGAATTTAAAATCATAGTTATCATTTTCTTCAAATGGATTGCCGACCAGCAAAACCCCTCCAATGGTTTTGTCATAATTGCATTGTTCATCTATAGGCCCGCCGGGTAAATCATTTAAAATACTGATATTCTTCCAAACAATATTGTTGCAATTCCTGGTGTTCGTATACTGATTACTAACCTCAAAACAGATGGGATCTTTTATTGTTTCCAGCCTTGCCAATAGACAGAAGTGCTTGTACTCGCTTCCAAAACAATAGTAATCATCCGGATTCGGGACGCGCCATTTAAATTCAAGGATGGCTGATTGACCGGCAGGGATAACGGGTAATGGCTGCTCTGCATCCGGAAACAACTCATCCCCTAAGGTTACCGTAGTGGGATCATTATTAATGTCAAAGCACGACTGGGTCACCGAACCATTCCAATAGTTGGGCCACGCTAAAGCGGTAGAAGCTTTCGCCCAATAGACTTTTAGCCGATCGGTAGGGTCAGGGACATAGTCAACACAACTTTCATTTCTGACCTTAACATATACGTAATTATACACCCCTGGAGCGCTGTTGTATTCAGGGTTTTCGTGAATGTGTGCGAAAGCATGAGTTGGATCCTGTTGCTTCCTGACCCATATATCCGGACTCACCCACATCGGACCATTGTCCTGATTGGGTTGAATTCCAATATCATCATTTGCGGGCGGCCAGTTATCTTTCATGTATAGATCTATGGCTCGATATTCTGCAATAAGTCGATCATATTGTTCAAAGTCAATTTGATCTGGGAGAGTATAGAATTGTTGCGCACCGGAGGGCGGTAATGTAACAATAGGCGCATTCGTAGGAATATCCATAGTTGGCAACATTGAGGGCGTTCCTATTTCAACATCGATTGCCGAGATCTTTACATCCGTAGCAGCATAAATTAATTTGTTGCTTGCTCTTTCGAGTTGTGAAAGACCTTCTTGAAACGAATTTGAAATCAAAATTTGCCCAATAGTAGGGTTTCCTGGATTTATTACAAAAATACCATCTGCGCCAGCACCGAAAAGGACTCTAATGTTACTTCCGCCTGCACGATAAAATTCAACGCCCCTCAATCCTGGTGAATTATCTGTTCCTATGCTAAAGCGATTAATGATGGGTGTCGGAACTGAGACATTTACAATATGGTACCTCGTCGTGGTGGCTGGTTGCCCCCAGCCATAATTGGAGGCAAATCCCAGGTATATCTCGTCCGGGGATACATCCAGCTCGCTGGTTTCAAAATCGTATGTGCCGGTTGGCACATCTTGAAACAACAGCGTTGGAGTTAATCCACTGGCCTGAATTTTAATCCGGTAAATTCTTGCAAATCCAGGGGTCCCTCCCACAAAGTAGAGATTATGGAACCCGGATGCACCACTACCTTGCTTTACAGCGACCGCGATTCCTCCCCATTCACTTTGAGGAATGCTGACAACATTCACCGGGGTGGATACGTTGCCAATTCCATTGTTGGCAACCATATCTATTACACAGTACCGAAGTTCATTAGCCATCGAAACAGGATTGGGAGAACAATAAAAAACATAGTAACTGGCTTTGGTACAGTTGTCATTATCCAGAAAAGGACAAATGGCAAATTCCGATGTTCTAAGCGGAACGTAGCCATTTAAGAAGCCGATGGATGTGTTATTCCCATTGAAAACATTTCCATCCGAAATATAGAACAACGGTGTTGCTCCGGGTCGCATCTTCGAATACATACCGTTAGCGACCTCCATTGCCTGATTACCGCTTCCGGGGATAGGCTGTACTAAAGGAGGACCACTAACAGTGAAATCGACGGAATTCGGACTCAGGTACCATAACTTAGATTGCTCAAGAATTTGAGCATATCCAAAAATCTGTAAGCATAAGAAAACAACAAGGCCGATTGAAACAAATTTCTTTTTCATCGTAGTTTGATTTAGAGTTAAAATAGTTATTCTTATTTTGTTTAGATTTAAAGCATGAAACTCTCGTCATGGTAAAACTAGCAATAATTTCAAACAGGAAATGAAATTTATTATTTTAATTTATTTAACATTTTGTTTTTCATCTGCCGTGGCCCAGAACCTAATCGTCAACGGCGACCTGGAAATCATGAATTGTCCGGTTGGAT
>DAORHY010000391.1:0-3035 GCA_035438225.1 Bacteroidia bacterium | reverse complement strand
AGTATCGTAAGAAATACATCCGTTTGCATCCTGCACACCGGCGATATAAATTCCGGCAGCAAGACTGACAGCTGTATCCGTATTCTGCACCGGAACGGTATTCCAGAAATAAGTAAAGGGTCCGGTGAGCGATGAATCCGGAACCACCAAAGCCCGACCATCAGCATACCCGTTACAGGATGCATCATCAATGGTATAAGCAAATGGAACCGGAATATTATCTGACACCACAACATCCGTGGAACTGGTACAGCCGTTTGTGTCCGTTACGACCACATTATAAATTCCGGCCGGCACTCCTGTAATTCCTGAAGTCACTGCCCCAAGTGTGTCCCATGCATACTGATACCCGGGAGTTCCACCGGTGACATTCACGGAAGCTGTTCCGTTCGCAACACCACAGGATGAATTTGTGGAAGAACCTGTCAGTACTAATTGGGGAGCTGAAGTAATCGTTACGCTGTCCACACCGATGCATCCGACTGTATCTGTAATTGTAATAATATATGTACCTGCAGACAGGTTTACTGCCGTTGTTCCGGTTTGAGCCGGAACAGTATTCCATGTGTACGTGTAGCCGGGGGTCCCTCCGCTTACACTCACGGTGGCAAAACCAGTCGTATCACCATAGCAATTTAAGGGTGCGGAAACCGAATCGATTGAGACAACCAAAGCCGTGGACGAAGGAGCAACCACAACCGAATCAGTGGCAACACAACCGCGGCTGTCTGTGATTGTAATGTGATAAGTACCTGCGGAAAGCCCGGTAGCTGTATCATTCAATGTCACCGGATTGGTATCCCATGAAAAAGTATATCCGGGAGTACCACCGGATGCAACGATAACGGCTACACCGGTATTTGCCCCGCTGCATGGTGAGGAACTAACAGAAGTTGCGGCTGTCAATACCGGAGGATCTGTGATGGTGATGGTCTGAGTCGCAACACAACTCGTAATCGCTTCGGTTACCGTCACAGTATAAATCCCTGCCGCCAGATTTGTGATGGTTGCGGTATTCAGATTTCCGGGAGTCCATAAATAGGTGAAACTTCCGGTTGAAGAACTTGGGACTGCTGTTGCACTTCCGTCCGTCAGGCCATGACAGGAAATATCTGTAGTGTTGACCGCAGACAAAGGTGAGTTCACAAAAATATTAAATGAATATGTTTGAAAACCGCTGTTCGGGCAATTGTCATCCAGTACGGTAACCGTGAAAGTATAGGGGTTTGGACTTATACTTCCTGCAGGAGGTGTCCAGCAAAAATGTCCGGTCGGATGTGGAAAGCCGGAAGTCGTAAAGGTCGCTCCGGTGATTCCCTGGTTCCAGGTCATGGTTACAATCTGTCCGGCATCAATATCATCCGACAATACATCAAAACAAATTTGTTGTCCAGGGCAAATAGTAGTGTCACGAACCGAAGTGCCGTTGATACCGGTAGCTGTCGGTAAATTGTTGTTGCAATTCTGTACATAAAATTCCATGTCCCGAACCACGCTACCGATCAGCACACCATTTCGGTATTCCTGTACAAGTACGGAAAGTACCCCAATTTCAATTTGTGTTGGTGTCATCACCAGATCCCCCGTCTGTGGATCGATGGAAATTGCAGGGGATGATGAAATCGGGTTGGTACCTGAATATCCCGGAAGGAAAGGTACGGAAATGACATTTCCCAGGGAATCCTGTAACGGATTTACGAGGGAATAAACCAATGAATCGCCATCCGGATCAGTAACACCATGGTTGTATGTAAAATTTTGTCCCACACAAAGAAAGGCCACCGGCACATTGCTGAATTGCGGAGAAGAATTACAGCTGAAGTTCAGATTGTTCAGGGTCGTCTCAATATACATACCCGGATTAGAACCCACGACACAGGGAGAAGGCAGGTTTAAAGTCGTTATATCACAGTTCCGGCAACAATATGACCAGCTGATTACCCAATCGGCACATTGCATCGGAAGTGTGATGATGCCTGAATAACGGTATTGCTGAATGCCCGGGAGAACTGAATTCGGGTCTTCACAGGAAGAAATTGCAGTCGGACACGGATAAGTAATTTCACCACCTGTACCGGCGACTTGCAAAAGTGTGTCGGTAAAAAACTGGTTACAGCTTGCTGAACGAAAGGCAATGCCAACACCAAGCGGGGGCAATGATCCTTTGCAATCTCTGTAAAATGTAAGTTCAACGCGATAGACATTTCCGCCCAGACATGAATACGATATGTCAGATCCGACAAGATGGGTTGCCATTGCTTTCTTCGGAAATATTCCGGCGGTGGAAGCCAATGAAATCAATAAGATCAACCTGCGAAGGAGTTGTTTCATGAGATATTTTATTTTATTTCAAATAAAGGGGTCAAAGAAAAAGAACCATCAGGATGCCTCCTGACGATAGAATTGTAAGAATTTCCAATCTTTTACTCCAATTCAGAAATAAAAGTTCCATTTTAAAAGCAAATTGTTGACCGTCATATTTCTAACTGGATTTTAACAATCATTTTACAGGGTAAGAAAAAACCCCGAACCTGTGAATCAGATCCGGGGTAATGAATAAGCCTTGTTGTTATTAGAAACAAATGAAAATGAACAATTTACCAGTTTGCAAAGTCATGTATTCGCACTAGTGACTCAACGAATCAGGCAATTACAGGATTCGGAATATCCTCTTTGTGAATTTTGAAATGATCTTCTTCCTCTTTGTATTTCATAATCTGTCCCAGTGCATCCGGCACAACATCGCTGCAAATGGTGATGAAAGAACCTTTCTTCGCATTGCGTAAGGCAAATTCAATGGCTTCCGATTCTTTTGGCATCACGGTCACACTCTTTTTAACATCGTGCTGCTTAATTCCTTTCATCATCAGGTCAATAATTTCCTGCTCCGAACGGCCGCGGAGATTTTTATCCTGGCGGATAATAATTTCGTCAAACATCTGCGATGCAAGGGTACCCAGTGCAATAATGTCTTCATCCCATAATATCTGATACGCCTGGTCATTTGATATTCATATCAAAGCTAAAACTATAAT
>DAORHY010000390.1:0-3046 GCA_035438225.1 Bacteroidia bacterium | reverse complement strand
CAACCAGTGCTTTCACTTCATCGTCGAACCCGCTTCCAACTGCAGACCAGGAAGAACCATTCCACTTTGCAATATGGTTTAGTGTCGTAGCTCCGGTGCCATTTGCCGTGAATTTTCCGCCTGCATAAAGTTCATTGTTGAATTCAACAATTGAACTGACTTGTCCATTCAGTCCGTTCCCAAGACCTGACCATTGGGCGTTGGCAAATTGGTCAGCAGACAGGATAATAAGCAGTACAAGCGATAGTAAATTTAATTTTTTCATAAGCGGTGTGCGATTTAAGGGGCTGAAAATAGGAATTAATTCTGAATTGAAGAGGCTGGCGTTAACTATCCGGCTTCACTTTTTATATACAAAATTCAGAGCACTGCAAGTATTTAAATCGGAAGATAATTTGACAAATCGATCGGATTTCCCGTCAGAAAACAGGATTGCAGCTGTATTTGGGGGGCTTTTGCCAAGATTATTTGCAAAAAGTACCAGGAAATTATTGGTATTGGGCTTGAAATTCAACGTTATTGGTTTTTTTGTTTTGGTTACACCGTAATGATCCAGAAGCCATTCTCCATTGAAAAATAAAGACATGGTGTCTCCGTCAATATAGGAATTATCAAAAATGTAAATTGTCAATTCCGATTGTTTTACTTCAATGGTTTCTGATTGCACAACTTTTCTACCGTTAATTATTTTCGGAATGTTGGCTTCTGCCATTTCAACCTTTGCCTGGGGAAGAACCGGTGTTGGCAGGTGTTTCTTTTCTTCGGGAACAAGAGGAGGAGGAGATGGTTTGGTGACGGCAATGGTTTTTATGCTATCCGACGGGATAGGTTTTTCACCTTTTTTCCACAGGATTATTGTACCATCCAGACTTCCCGTATACAAGCTATTTTCATCTGGTCCGAATTGAGAAGCAGTCACAGTCCCTTTATGACCGAAAAGTTCTTGTTCAATTTTCCGGTCAAACGGATTCCAGAGTCTGGCCCAGTTCCCGATATTTCCGCTCACCATGTATTTTCCGTCGGCAGAGAAATTCATGGCGGATGGGAAACCGGCTTTGAACCAAAAAGATGGTGTGGATGTCAACTGGCCGAATTTATAGGTCCAGAATGCAATTGTGCCATCTTTGCTCCAGCTGACAAGAAGGGAGTCGCGCAGGAGACTTAGCCTTTCCAGGGGGGCGGTTCCGGTTCCGAATTCCTGGCGGACCAGATCAGTGCGCGTATTCATTACCTTCAGAACTTTCCCGGTGGAATAAATAAGGGAACTTCTGTCGCTGGTGATTACAGCGTCATAAATGGTATCATTTTCCTCCAGAATTTTATCAACTTTTTGCGTCAGGTCAGACCGCGTTTTGTACATGCGGTTGTTACCGTTAAAATAGATGAATCCATCCGCAATCGAAAAGAGGACAAATCGCATTCCGGAATAATCCGGAGAATAAATACTTTGAATGATTCTGTCTTTTTCAAAGTCGAAAATTTTAATTTCTCCGTCGGCTGTCGAAGAGATTAGCAGTTTGCCTGTAGAATTGAATGCAAGTGTGTTTACCCTGGTCGTATGGGACTTAACTTTTTTTTGCAATGTACCGTTTGCCAGATTCCGGAAATAGATATTGCCATTAACGTCGCCAGCAATGAGCCGGCTTCTGCCTGCATCTACGGTCATTGTGGAAATGCCGGATTCCTGTTCGCCGAATTGTGCTGCCTGATAAAATAACTGACAATACCCGGACTCCTGACTTGTAATGAATAACCCTGCAAGGATCAGAACAAATACACTTAATTTCCTTGTTCGCATGGATGGATTTAGGAAATACAAATTTAAGTCTCCATGACTTTGCAATTCGGGGAAGAAATCTATTTTATTCAGTCGGATTGTTCATAGACAAATGAAAGGCCATCCTTCCGGACGGTTTTTCATCAATCCCTTATTTCCAAATGGGAATTGCGAAAAAGGGAACTGCCAGGGTAGGTTTGTCGATAGATCCTTTTTGCTGATTAGTCTTCCCTGACCAGGTACAAGAGGTTATCATCCACGTTGTACAACATGGGAGCGACAAGGATTTTCGGGTATCTCAATCTCATCCGCTTGGCTTCACTGGCAACAAAATCAACCTCATTGCCAATTTCATGCATGGGTTCAAAGTGATAAAAATGATCTTCCGCTTCCTCTTTTGGCCAGCCGGCATTGGTTACCAAGCCCTGGATAAATTGTGTTCTCCGGGCCATGAGGTTTACCATTCCACAATTATTGTGGCCAATGAGTGCGATGGCTTTCACTCCTCCGACGGCGATAGCATAGGAAACCCTGAATTCGCTATACCGGAGATTTGCCCCGCCAGAACGGATGATGTAAGCGAAATTTTCAGGAATGTGCAGGTGTTTTCGGTTGTCCATGCACATGCCAATCAACAACTCGGCGGTAGTATAAGTGTCGTATGGCTTGTTCAGATTATGATATTCAAGAAGATTGCTGATGGGTGAATTTCTGAAGGCGGGAAGGATGTCTTCAGCTGTTTTTATTTTTATTAATCTTTCCATCTGACTATTCGTGTTTGGTTAGTAAAAACTGATGCATGCCGTCCATTCGACTTATGCTGAGGTTGCGTACAACATTTTCATGATTCGGAAACCGGCGGCTGCCAGAGCAATCCCTCCGATATTACTGCAAAGGATATTAATCCATGCGTATCCTGACATGGAATTCCTGAACAGGTTAATCGTTTCGAGTGAGTAAGCTGAGAAGGTAGTGAATCCGCCAAGTACACCTGTAAAAAGAAAGAGCCTGAAATTCGGCTGCATCGGTGAAGAGTCATTCCATCCGGCAAGCAAACCAATTACAAAAGAACCGGCAAGGTTAACAACCAGCGTGCCCCAGGGGAAAGCAGGTGTTTTGAGGTACTCGTAGGCCGCGGAACCGATGAGATACCGGAATACCGTACCGATTGCGCCGCCAAATGCAAGGGCCAGATAATTCATCTGTTGATTCATGTAATTTCCTTGCACGGCGCAAGTGCTTCGATGGCGGACTTCGCTTCGATGAACG
>DAORHY010000389.1:0-3057 GCA_035438225.1 Bacteroidia bacterium | reverse complement strand
TTTGTGATTCACTTTCCCCTCCATTTTTATCCCCTACTCAAGGAATCAGGCAAATTATTGCATTTAAACACTTTACAGCATAAGAAATCCTCAGAAAAGCTGTCGTTTCCTTTGTTTTTCTCCTTTATTTAATGCATCTTTGCGCTCCTTTTAAAAGAACGTAAGGAGATCGTTCATCCACCTTGGTCGGCGGAGAGGAGCCTTTCAACCATCAAATATTTCAAAAGATGCCAGTAAAAATCAGATTATCACGTCACGGTAAGAAGCATCAGGCTTATTACCATATCGTGGTAGCAGATAGTCGTGCTCCCAGAGATGGTATGTTTATCGAAGTTATCGGTAACTACAATCCAAACACGAACCCTGCGACCATTCAGATTGACAACGAAAAAGCCCTGACGTGGCTTAAAAACGGTGCTCAACCCACCGACACTTGTCGAGCAATTCTTTCCTACAAAGGTGTGCTGTTGCGCAGTCACCTTGACAAAGGTATTTCCAAAGGTGCAATCACCCAGGAAGCTGCTGATGCTAAATACCAGCAATGGCTTGAAGAGAAACACAACAAGATCGAAGAGAAACGTTCACGTCTTAAGAATGAAACAGTAAAAGAACGTGAAACTCGCCTGGCAGATGAAGCAAAGAAGAAAGAAGCCAAGCTCGAAACGATCCGCATTAAAAATACCCCTCCTCCTGTGGAAGCAGCTGCTGAACCAGAAGGAGAAGCTCCTGCCGGAGAACCTGCAGCAGAAGCATGATCCTGAATATTCAATTAAATCCGTCCGGTATAACCCGGGCGGATTTTTCATTTTATAGCCTTGCAGAAAATGAAAGAGCCCAAACTTACTCCTGTTGGTTTTATCAGTAAGGTCCATGGATACAAAGGTTACGTAGTACTGGCCCTCGAAAACATTACCCCTGCAGCCCTGAAGACTTCAAATTTCATTTTTGTCGAAATGGATGGATTGCCTGTTCCTTTCCGGATTGAAGATTTATCTGAAAAGGGCGATGACGTGATTGTGAAATTTGAACTGATCAATGACGAATCACAAGCAAAAAAAATAGTACGTCAGCCTGTCTTTGCTGAAAAATTAACTGTCCGGGAAGACCTGGCCCTCGACTGGCCGGATCTTGCTGGGTTTACTGCAATTGACACCTCCTATGGTTCTTTGGGTGTTATTGAGGAAGTGGAAGAATTACCCATGCAATGGATCGCCCATTGCAAAGTCAATGAAAAAGAAGTATTGTTTCCGCTCAACGAACAGGTGATTGTTGAAGTGGATGAAAGAAAAAAGCAAATCATCCTGAATTTACCCGACGGCCTGATCCAGGTTTATCTTGAAATGTAAATTCCCGGAACCGTTCCTGTAAATCCGTTCCCCGAGGCCCGATTGCCTTCTGCATGCCCTGTGATTGTATTTTTTCTTATCTTGGAGGTAAGATAATGTATGAGCGATACCACTTTTCGGTTCCGTCAATTCACTGTTCACCAGGAAAAATGTGCCATGAAAGTTGGTACCGATGCTGTATTGCTGGGCTCCTGGGTCCAGGCCTTTTCTGCTCAACGAATTCTTGATATCGGAACAGGTACCGGACTGCTTGCCCTGATGCTTGCACAAAAATCGTTTGCAGAAATCGATGCGGTGGATATTGATGAAGGCGCCTATCTTCAGGCAAAAGAAAACTTCAGGATATCTCCCTGGTTTGCACGGCTGCATATTTTTCATCAGAGTTTTCAGGATTTTGTACTTGCTGCTTCCGGGAAATACGACCTGATCGTTTCCAATCCACCGTATTTTCAACATGCTTCGAAACCCTTTCAAGAATCACGAATCAATGCCCGTCACAACGATTCGCTTACGTTCCCGGAACTGATTGAAGGAGTGAAAAAAATTCTTTCCCCGTCCGGTCGTTTCTGCCTGATCTTGCCCCACAAAGAAGGCATGGAGTTCATGGACCAGGCGCACGCACACGGACTTTTTTGCAATCATATTGTCAGGATAAAAACAAAAGCGGACAAGGCGGAAAAAAGAATAATGATGGAATTCGGTTTTCGATTTGTTGTGCTGACCGAAGAGGAACTGATCATCCAGGAAGAGGATAATTCTTTTACTCAAAACTATATCAATCTGACGAAGGAGTACTATCTCAATCTTAAATCAGCTCCTTCGTCTTCTCCTTAAATTGTATTCCCAGTTTTGACAATTCATTCAGGATGGGTTCATAGATTTCTCTGTATACCGGCACCTGAACCCCTTTCATTTTAATTTGACCATTGAGAATGAACCGCGCTGCAATGGCAACCGGCAACCCAACCGTCCGTGCCATCCCGGTAAAGACTGAATTCTCCCCTTTGACTACCAGCGAAGAAGTGCGTAGAAATTTTTTCCCATCAAGCGTGTACCCGAACAGATGCTGCATCACGATCATGTCGATGTCGGTTTTTTTCAACATCCATTTTTCTTCCAGTAACTGTTGCAAAATCCGGGCAGGACTGGCATTTTTCAAACCGATGAGGCGATCTTCCAGAATGCCGGTCCAGGCAATATCATCAAGAATCTTGTCTTCAGGACGTAGATTTAAAAATCCGGCCAGGCGTTCCCTGATATTCTTGCCCTGAACGGATTTCGGCAGGTAGGCCTCTACCCAGGCACGATAGGTGAGATGTTCGGAATCTTCAATAAGGTAGGAATCGTCTGTCAAACCCAATTGGACAAAAGCATTCCATTTTTTACAAAATCCTTCCTGTCGAAGTGTACCCCTCAACAAAGTCTGTATCGTATTGAGTCCGTAAATTTTCCGATACGCCAATGAATCACGGTTTGCATATCCGTCAAAATTTCCATGGCCTTCAACAAAAAACGATTCTACCTGCGAAAACAAGCGGTTGTATGGAATGTACTTGTATTGACCGTCTTCGATGTATTTAGCTGTACCTTGTCCGGCAAGAATCACATTCCGTGGGTTCCACGAAAATTTATATCCCCAAGGATTATCATTGGATTCTGCCGCCACCAGTCCGCCGGTGAAGGACTTAAATGAATCCAACACCGCACCTTT
>DAORHY010000388.1:0-3060 GCA_035438225.1 Bacteroidia bacterium | reverse complement strand
ATCCTCATCTCCCCGGGCAGGACGCTGACCATTCAGAACAGCCGGCTTTCTGCCTGCAATGCCCTGTGGGGCGGGATTTCCTTTGCGGACAGCACCGGCTTGCTCATCCTGAGCGGCGATACGATAGAAGATGCACAAATGGCGATTGCCGATTCTGCCGGTTCCCGGATCTCAGTCACCAATTCGGTCTTTAACAGAAACCGGCAGTCGATTGTCCTCTACGGCTCCGGAGCTGCGCTGAGCTCGGTGGTCAGCGGCTGTACCTTTACCTGTGAAGACGGCAATGGCCTTCCTGCTCAGACAAAAGATGGCGGATATGCCTACAGCGGGATTGAAACATCCGGCTTGAACGGTTGGACGATTAATGCCAACCAGTTCCGGCATCTCTATTACGGTGTCCGTTCAGAAAACAGTTCGATCACCCTGCAGGCCTGTGCCTTCCGCCATATGCGCCGCCATGCTTATGCCTACGGCAATGCAAGAGCGGCATCCTACACCTGGGAAAACGATGGTTTTGGAATCTACTCGCTGAACCAATCCGGCAGCCCGGTCTCCCTTACAATACAAGGCAGTAGTTTTACCGATTGCGGGTACGGAGTACAAGCCAGGAACAGCATCCAAACCACCGTTTCCGGATCATCCTTTGACTCCTTGCGATATGCTGCGGTTTCTGTTGTAAATCCGGTCGCTGTAGATGTGAACATTCACGATAACTCGATCACCCACTACCTCAACGGCATTACCGTTTCAGAGCCCCGCCTGGCCAGCAGCACGACTATCCGTGACAATACATTTTCGAGCCCGTCTAACCTCAACACTTCGCCCTTATACAACGCAGCTGTCAATTGGTCGATAAAACTGCAAAACCGGCTGCCCGGAGTTACGACAGCATCCGTCTCCAATAACCACATGATGGATCAGCTCAAGGGCATTTACCTGAATGGCTGTGAGGAAGTGGACATCAACACCAATTTTATACAACTCAAAGGCGCCGGCAGCACCACCCGGCAATACGGAATCTGGCTGGTGAACAGTTCGAACTGTACCATCACCGACGACAGCGTCGTGACCACCAGCCCGGTCACCGACCCGACATTGGCACGCGGTATCCGGTTTGAAAGCTCCACGGGATGCTCCATCCGCAACAACTACCTCTTGAATCTTGGCAGCGGCATCAACGGCCTGAACTTTTGTGACCTCACCAGCCTTTGCGGAAATGACCTGTGGAATTGTGCCAGAGGGTTAGACGTGTTCAACATTACGATTCCCCAGCAAGGCGATGTGAATGCGCCGCAGGATAATATGTGGCGGAATATCCCGCTGGCAAATAGGGTTGTCGGCAGTACCGCTAATGGATTATTCTTAAAATTTTACCATCGGTACACCCAAAATGACCCGAATAATAAGTTCAGCCCTGGAAATAATTTCATTGTCCAAAGCATCCAGAGCATTACCGGATTGTCCCCATGTAGTGTCCCGGATACCCTTCCTCAATTGTTCTCAGAAATTGCCGAACAGATTATTAATGATTCGATAGTCTTTCTTGTTTTCAACTCTGAAAACAAATGGTTCGCTGATAAGTATGCATTCCATTTACTTTCGAAAGATTCAATGCTGATGAATCAGGGATTGCCTACCGATCAGCAGCGCCAGCAATTTTTCGACGACCTGAAACTAAGAAATGTTGGGGAAATCGAAGCCATTCTGAACGCGTTAAACACCGAGAATTACTTGCAGGCTATTACAAAGTTGATCAGCCTTCAACCGGATAACACGATTGAGCAGAATTTTAAAGATGTACTCTATTTGGTGGAGAAGATTCAAACCGAACTTCCCCTTTCCAGTAGCGACACCGTACTTCTTGATAACATTTCCAGTCAGTTGGCTTTTGAAGGAGGCCCGGCAGTATTCATAGCCAGAGCCATTATAGATGTCGAGTATGATGACGAGTTGACGGGGCCGCTACTTCGCCAGCTCAACAATCTGACTGACGTTCCCGATCCTGAACTAGTACTCTATCCCAACCCTTCAAGTGGGAAAATTATAATATCAAAGGATCTAGCAGACTTTGGTTCCTGTAGAATTGAGGTCAATGATTTACAAGATCGTTTGCTACTAAGCACCAGCTTGAATCAGAATGAAGCAATTTGGGAGGAAGACTTGAGCGGTTTAAAGTCCGGTACTTATTTGTTAAAAATCTACTGCGACAATGAGCTTGTTTCATACAATAAATTGATCCTTCAAAAATGAGGAGCATTGCCATACTAGTTATGCTTTCACTTTCCAGTTTCCTTGCAAGTGGACAAGGTAAAAATACGATATGGTGTTTTGGGGACAGTGCAGGGATTGACTTTCGCAATAGACTCTCTCCTGTCGTCTTTCAAAGCGGAATCAATACTAAAGGAACAGCAGCCTCCATTAGTGATAGTCTCGGGAATTTGCTTTTTTATTCCGGCTCACCTGACATTAGATATTTAAATAATGGAGTATTGAAAAGAGATAACTTTTTATGTTCAAAGCTACAATGAAAATCAACTACAAGTCAAACAAAACGTTGTTTGGATCTTCCACACATTCTTTAATCTTTCTCAAGAATAAAACTGCTTCTCTTCCATCAATCAATCTGTGATCATAAGTTAATGCTAGATACATTATCGGTCTTGCAACAATCTTATCTCCAACACAAACAGGTCTATTTTTAATAGCATGCATTCCGAGGATTGCTGACTGTGGAGGATTGATAATCGGTGTGCCCATCACGTTGCCAAAAGTGCCGACATTGGTGAGCGTGAAAGTGCCACCCTGAATTTCGTCGGGTTTGAGTTGATTCTGACGGGCGCGGTTGGCGAAGTCGTTCACCTGCTTGGTGAGGCCGATAAGATTCAGAAAATCAGCGTTTTTGATGACAGGGACGATGAGGTTGCCGCTCGGCAAAGCGGCGGCCATGCCGATGTTGATGTCTTTTTTGACGATGAGGCGAGTGCCGTCCACTGAGATATTTATCATCGGAAAATCGCGGATGGCGCGCGCGACAGCCTCGATGAAAATAGGCGTGAAGGT
>DAORHY010000387.1:0-3063 GCA_035438225.1 Bacteroidia bacterium | reverse complement strand
CAATTGCAAACACTTCGCTTTTAACCGGACGAATGGGGCGAGAACTTGCATGTCCACGGTCAACGAGTTTATTATCGGAAATGGTTGAGGCCAGAATGATCGCGGTTTCTGCCCGTTTCTGCATCAGGTAGGTGTACAGTGTCGCCTTGACTGTCCGTTGACGGTCGATGTTTACCATCACACGCTGTGATCCGGGAAGAAGCTTAATCTTTGCTTCTACCCTGCTCAGCTGTGCAGTAGCTTCTACCTGTGAAGCTTTCAAACCCGCGCGGATACTTTTTATATTTTCAAGCAAATCACTTTTGGTGTTCTGTATCGCCAGGTTTAATTCTACCATCCGCGGATTGTCAGGAGTAGCAGAACCCGATATCAGGTCTCTCTGACCCTGGAGGTCATTGAGTTGAGTGACCAGTTTCAGGAGTAAGGCGTCATCAATACCGAGACTGGATGGCGACATTCCCCGAAGATTTTTTTCTTCTTTTACATAATTTTCGAGGTATGCCATAAAACTTAATTTCAGATCCAATTCTGAAATCTTCGCATCATAATTCTTCGCAGCATCAAGGAAAGAGGACGCTTCGGCTGTGACGTCCGTAATTCCTTTTTCTGAACGGAAGCGTTCGTACTCTCCTTCCACTTCATCCAGGTCTTTTGAAATCAAGGCAAGTTGCTCGTCGATGAATGTGAGTGAGTTTCTGGCCAATTCATTTTTCTCTTCAATGTTGCTCCGCAGCCATACCTCCACAAGTTTATTGATAAAATCCACCGCCTTTTCAGGCACCGGATCTTCAAGTGTAAGCTTCAGAATTGACGATTGTTTATTGGCAATGGAAACATCAATGGCACGCTGGTAGCGGTCAATCAATGCATCTTCTGAATTAAAACGGATGATGAAATTCCGTTTGTCGTAGTCCTGATTCTTATAGGCTGCATTGTTGAAAAAATCTTTTTTCTCCAGCGAATAAGTACCCAACTGATTGGTGACCTTTTCTCCAAACAGATGCGTTTCTTTCACTTCCTTGTCTTCACGGGGATTGAAGAAAGCGAGTTCATATTTCGTATCGCTGAAAATGTGAATTTTTACCGGGATCGTGTATGCAAAAAACCGGAGAGTATCGTACTTGAACCTGAAAGGGCAATTGTTGTAAAGTTCACTCGTTTTCAGATTCCCTTTTAAATAATAAGTCACATCAAAATTGAGATCACTCACCGTTTTCGAAACGAGGGAACGCGACTGCAACACTTCGATTTCATTCTGGATGTTCCGGTCAGTGGTGAAATCATTCAGCTGTTTCAGGATGTCAGCTGCATCCGTCGAACTTTTGGGCTGCTTCACCATCACCAGGCCGCTGGCGCTGTACACCGGAGTAACATACCAATTGTAATAATATGCAAAAAGCAGGGCCATGACCATGCTGATCAGGTATAGATACCAGAACCTGACCACATAATTGAAGAAAAAATGCATCAGGTTTAAACCCTGATCATCTTGTTCCTGCGGCTCCGGAGGAGATGTGACTTGTTGATTCATGATTGGAAGAAGGTGTTAATCCGTTGCTCTATTTCGTAAGACCGTAGACCGCAATGAGAGCAACTATACCTCCGAAAACAATTGGAAGTACACGGTAATAATTCTGTGCGAGGAATCTTTTTTGTTTCGCCGGCTCTACGTAGATAATATCGTTACAATGCAATGTGTAATAAGGCGAATTAAAAAGTTCCCGACTGGTTAAATCCACAGTTCCGAATTCTTTTTTTCCATTTACCTCCCGGATGACCGTTATGTTTTCCCGCAGGCTAAAAACCGTGAGGTCCCCGGCAATAGCAAGGGCTTCTGGAAGTGTAATTTTTTCATTCGGCACGGTATACACTCCCGGATGCAACACTTCACCCATGACGGTAACCCTGAAGTTGCGAATATTCAATTTAACGGATGGGTTGATAAGGTATTTTACCATCTTGCTCACAATGGTGTCCCGGGCCATCGCAGAAGTCAGACCTGACACTTTTACATCTCCCACCAATGGCATTTGAATATTCCCGCGGGCATCCACCAGATAGCCATTGGCCATGGAATTGGCATCATCCGGCTTTTCAATAAAATTAAAATACTTACTTGCTTCCGCACTCATACTTGCAACATAGATAGTGAGGATATCATTGGGCTGAATCACCGCCATGTAGCCGGTATCCAGGAAAGTTGATACGGTATCCGGATTATTGTTCTTTTGAAAATAAACAATCTTTTTCTGCGGTGTACAGGAAAAGAAGAATACTGCAGAGAGGATTGTAAAAAAATGTCTGATTGTTTTCAATTGTTTTGTTCTTGATATGAGCCGAAAGGAGCAGGAATAGCTTACCTTTTAACAAACAGTTTACTGTATTCACTGCAATTTGTTTCAGCCCGTAGGCCTTTTTCTTACGGAAACAATGTTCAGCGTTCCGAGGGAACACAAAAACTTTTTAAACAGCCTAAATTTCAGCCCATTGCAGTATTATCGATTCTATTAAATCCGGAAAGGTTAAAAGATGGCGAGCGGTATCGTCACAAATATTACCGGCCTGTTAAACAAAATGCCATGGAGTAAAAAAAACCGGGCTCACCATTGGAAGGGTGAGCCCGGGTTATTCATTTCTGCTTTATTCTATAATTTACTGAAGCAACAAGGGGTATTTGCTCAGGCCTGTTTGTTTACTTTCCAGAACTACCAGGTAAATACCCGGTGCCAGTTCGCTCACTTCCAATTGCTGAACATTATTGCCTTCCTGTGCATTGATTACTTCTTGTTTTACGATTCGTCCGGTTTGATCCAGAACTTTTAGCGTAAAGTTCTCTGCAATGGCTGCATTGAAACTTACGTTAAATTGTCCATGAGCCGGATTCGGATAGACTTTGGTATCAACTCCGTTTGATTCATTAACAGTTTGCGCAACACGGCAGGAGATGCTTACGGGAAGTGTGCGTGTTCCGGATACACCGCAACCGTTCACTGCCTTTACACCCACATTACCGGCTGTTGTACCCCAGAGAATGACAGCACTGGTGCTGACAGTGGGAGTTCC
>DAORHY010000386.1:0-3085 GCA_035438225.1 Bacteroidia bacterium | reverse complement strand
GGTTACCGCAGCCAGCGCAATTACGATCAGTGTCAGTAGCTTTATCATGGAAATTTATTATCCTTTTAATTCAGTTCTAAACGCTTAGTTTGATTATATATGATGGTGCAGACTTTCCTGCAGCATCGGATGATTCTTGGGAACCAGGGTAGCTTTTGACAATTCCGTGAGCGTGCTCCAGATAAACAAGCCAAGGAATCCGATCATTGTTCCGAATTCAACAAAACCAAGCTGCCAGTCCTTTCCCATCACGCCCGGTATCACCATCATGTAAACATCCAACCAGTGACCGAGAATGATGATACATCCTGCCACCCACATGATCCCCTCTTTGCGTTTTGCATCTCGGGTCATCAGCACCAGGAAAGGTGCACAGAAATTAATGAGCAGGTTGGCAACCCAGAGTGTCCGGAATTGTTCCCAGCGCAATTGGTAATAAACAACTTCTTCCGGAAGGTTGGCATACCAGATCAACATGAACTGGGAAAACCAGAGATACGTCCAGAAAATAGAGAAGGCGAACATGAATTTACCTACGTCGTGAAGGTGGTCTTCAGAAACATGATTCATGTATCCACGACTGCGCAGGTACAAAACAAACATTGCCATCATCGCCAAACCGCTTACAAACAATCCGGCGAATGTGTACCAGCCATACAGTGTGGAGAACCAATGCGCATCAATCGACATCAGAAAATCCCAGGCTGAAGTGGAAGAAGTAACAGCAAACAGAACGATGAATACTGCAGACAATGTCACACTGCGCTTGTAATGCTCAAGCCCGCCTTCCTGGTCTTCCTTAAGTGAATGTTTGCGAAGAACCATGGTAAAGCCAACCCAGATCAGCGCGTAGGCGACCATCCGGACCATATAAAACGGGATGTTCAGGAAGCCTCGTTTGCCATCGAGGATGTGATCGTATTCCGGACTGGCTTTGTCGTACAGTTCAGCATGAGTCCAATGATACAAATCGTGATGGCCAAGAATAAAAATCAAAATCATTCCGGCCATTCCGAATTTCAGAAATCCGCCCATGGCTTCGGGCACCCGTTTGATGCCTACTGCCCAGCCTGCCTGTGCGACATACTGAAAGGCGACGAAGAAAGTTCCTGCAAGCGCCATGGCAGTGAAATAGAAGTCATTTTGCAACAGGGCAGCCCATGTCCGTGTTTTATCGGACATGAATCCCACGACAATCGCCACCACACCGATAGCGATCATGATCATTGGGATCATTTTATTATTCTTGGTAAGCTCGTATTTTCTATCCATCGTAACGAACGTTGTAGCGTAGAATTAAAATTACATTTTAGCCGTAGCTGTACTCTTTGTTGTATCAGCCGGAGTAACCGAAGCAGTTCCGTCAGGCGACTGCATTGTCTGAACATACATGATAATTTTCCAGCGCTGGGTTGCTGTCAGCTGGGAAGCATGAGAGCCCATCATGTTTTTACCATATTGTGTGGTGTGGAACATTTTCCCTTCCGGAAGATTTTTCAGAAGATCCGAATTGTATGCAGGAGGTTTCGGACCGTTCCGCTGAACTACGGGACCGTCTCCCTGGCCTTTGTCGCCATGACAGATGAGGCAATAATTCTGATAGAGCAGCTTGCCCTCTGCCATGTGAATTTCCGTTTTGGCCAACGGATTTTTCAGCTCTGCACCTGCCTGTTCATATCCTTCCGGTGAATCCGGGTAAGGATAAGGCATGCGGTCCATGTCCGAATAAATAGCGTCCCCACGTGCAATCGTACCTTTGACAGGCTGCCGTGCAGTCATGCTGTCTGCAAAGTTTGGATTGGAAGAATAGGTCTCGTACGATGGCGACCGGTACATGTTTGGCATGTACTCATTGCCCGGTTTTTTCGGATCTTCATTTGTGCATGAAGATGCAAGTGCGATGACCGCTACCGGGAGAATATTTTTGAGTAGTTTATTCATGGATCTGCTCACGAAAATTGCATTGAGTTTAACAGAACATCTGAAGCACCAGAACTTTTAATCATACCTGCAACTTCATTTACTTTTGACTCGTCCTTTACATCCACGTGAAGAACAAATTTGTCGTCCGTCAGGCGCGGATGCGGAATTGGAGCTGTAACGCCAGGGAGAATTTTACTGCGCAAGAGAAAGGTCAGCGCCATACCATGGGCTGCACAGAATACTGTCATTTCAAAAGTCACCGGAATGAACGCAGGCAGGTTCAGGTAAAGCATGAAATTCGGCTTACCTCCGATGTTGATCGGCCAGTCATGAATCATCATGTACCAGGTCATCAGCAAGGCAAGCGAAGTGCCGGTGATTCCATAGAGGAACGCAGTGGTCGAAATCCGTGTCCGCGGAACACCAATCAAACTGTCGAGCCCGTGGACAGGAAAGGGACTTTGAACATCTCTGCAAACAACCCCTTGTTGTTTCAAAGAAGGAATTGCATTCAGCAACACTTCTTCGTCATCAAATATTCCGTAGATTCTTTTTGCCATGATTAGAGGACTCCTTTCTTCTTAAACTGTGAACCTGTCTTTTTCAGGATAGACTTAAGCTCTGCCAGAGCAATCACCGGGAAGACACGGGAAAAGATGAGGAATAACGTAAAGAACAAACCGATGGTACCTACAAAAATGCCGACTTCAATATATGTCGGAGAATACATCACCCAGCTGGATGGAAGGTAATCGCGGTGCAGGGAAGTCACGATGATCACAAATCGTTCAAACCACATACCGATATTCACGAAGATGGATATCACGAATGTCGCCATTACACTGGTGCGGATTTTCTTAATCCAGAAAAGCTGCGGAGTAATAACATTGCAAGTCATCATACTCCAGTACGCCCACCAATACGGACCGAATGCACGGTTCTGGAACGCATACGATTCGTATTGAACGCCGGAATACCAGGCCATGAAAAATTCGGTGATGTACGCCACGCCCACTATGGATCCGGTGAGGATGATGATTTTATTCATCAGTTCAATGTGCTGGTTGGTGATGTATTGCTCCAGTCCGAGAACCTTACGGGCAATGATCATCAGTGTCAGTACCATTGCAAACCCCGAGAAAATCGCACCTGCAACGAAGTA
>DAORHY010000385.1:0-3094 GCA_035438225.1 Bacteroidia bacterium | reverse complement strand
CCGCCGTATTCCAGATTAGACTGTACGGTCCTTGTCCGCTACCCGAGGCAACTGTGGCACCATTAAAGTCCCAGGTGTACCCTGCTCCTGCAGGAGCAGAACCTGTATAATTTACAGCCACCGGGGACCCGGCACAAACAGATGGTGTGATCGTGAATGTCGAAGTAGGAATAGTGTTGACCTGTACAGCGAATACCGCAGTATCTCGGCATCCGTTTTCAGTAACCACCACCTGCACTTGTTGTGGCCCCGCAGTGTTCCAGGCTACCGAATAAGGCCCTGAACCACTTCCTGATCCGACAGTACCCGTTCCAAAATTCCAGGTGTATCCGGCGGTGGCACCGGCGGTCCCGTTGAAATTAATTGTATTTGTCTGTCCGACACATACCGCAGCAGTTGCAGTTATTGATGCATTGGGAATCGGGTTGATAGTAACCTGGGCAGTTGAGGCTGCAGAAGTACATCCGGACTGGGCTACTGTCAGAGACAACTGATGGCTGCCAGGAGAATTCCAGACCAATGTATAGGGACCCTGGCCGCTTCCGGAAACTACTGTACCGCCATCAAAATTCCATGTATAATTTGCGGACGCGGGAGCATTGCCGGTATACGATACCGTCACTGGTGATCCGGCACATACCGAAGGTGTTGCCGTGAAAGGTGATGTTGGAATAGCATTCACCTGCACTGCAAATGTCGCCGTATCCGGGCATCCATTCTCCGTTACAATCAGCTGTAACTGCACATTGCCTGCTGTTGCCCAGTTGACATTGTATGGCCCGGAGCCGGAACCGGAAGTTACATTTCCTCCGGCGAAATTCCAGGCATAGGCCGCTCCGGCACCGGCAGTGCCATTGAAGTTAATTGCGTTGTTTTGTCCTGTACATACAGCTGCTGTTCCGGAAATTGAAGCATTCGGTGATGCGAAAATTGTGATCGCCTGTGTAGCCGTGGCTGCAGTACAGCCGGTTTGGGTTACACTGACATCCACATTGAAGTTACCCGATGAATTCCAGACTACAGAATAAGGCCCGGATCCCGTTCCGGAAACAACAGTGCCCCCATGAAAATTCCAGGTAAAAGCGCTGGCTGCTGCAGGCGTTCCGGTATAGGTAATTGTTGCAGGTGTGCCCTGACATACATTCGTGGTGGTCAGGCTCGCTGTTCCGCATTGCGTTACTGTAATCTGATGTGTAATTATTTCCTGGCAACCATTCGCATTGGTGACTGTAAGTGTGCAATTGTAAACACCTCCGGCAGTGTAGGTATGGGAGGGATTTACTGCTATGGAAGGTGGCGAACCGTCTCCGAAATCCCATGAATAAGTAGCTCCCACTGTGCTGGTATTGGTAAATGTTACAGGCGTACCTGCAGTCACCGGACTCGCGGGACTGAATGTATAGCTTGCTGTTGGCGACGCCAATACCTGAATCACCACATGGGTAATCGTTGATCGCGACGGTACTCCGTTGTCGGTGCCCCGAAGGTCAATCAGATTCATCCCCAAATTCGAGGGTAAACCAATAATCTGAACAGAGAGAAAGGCAATGTTTCCCGGCATTGCCGCGAGAACAGAAAGGCCGGTCATGAGGCCGGTGACCGTCGGAGTAGTTACCTGATTCGCTTCGGGAGAAAGGTAATTCGCATTAATGATCAAAGTATCGCCAACACACACTTTCAGCGTATCGCAAGCCTGAACAGAATTGATGATCGGAGGAACATTTGCTCCGCTGTTGCAGGCATTGAAAATAAAAGATTGGTTATCGAGCACATCAACACCGTCATTGTTTAAATACGGTCCGTCATAGGAAGCTCCGGCAGTATCAAACAAACCGATCTGAATATAATCGATGCCATCCCCCCTGTTTACACCCACAGTAGCCGGGGTTCCGCCAAAGCCATTGGTTCCGCCGGAGGCATCACCTGTAGTCCACTGCATGTCCTTGTAACAAAAAGAAACGTTGCTCCCCGGAGAAAGTAATGGATCCACACCATCGGTCATGATTAACTGAAACGTGTTCAGTTTGTCATCATAGGAATTATAATACCCAACATTTTCCCATTGTACAATCAAATGAGTTGCAGAAAGCTGATAATATACAATTCCACTACCGGCTCCACGGGTATCAACATCGCCCCAGAAGGGTGCAATCATGATGTACGTCGGGTCCGGGAACGAGAAGGCAGTAAATGTTGAATACGGGGCGTCAACAGATACGTTCCCGTTGTTATTGATAAAGACAGTATCCACCATCCGGCCATAAAGACAAAACTGGAATGGCAGTATCAGGGCAACTGTTGACCAGTCATCATTTCTGTAATCCGGAAAAACTCCGGGACCTCCGCTGCCTCCGCTACCGTCAAAGGCTGCTACTTGCCAGGAGGCATCACGCGGTATCCAGCAATCGCAACCGAATGTGGTCGCCTGAGAATTTCCTCCTGTAGAAGAAATTCTTGCAACACCACCGGGTTGACTTGGCCTTGCCTGGTAATTGACATAACGCTCTTTACCACTTAACTTACCATCGGCCTTGTCCTGATTCACTTGATTCATGTCAACTGTGCGCACATCCTGTTGTGCGAATGATTCCCTGCCGGCAAATAAAATAAACAAAACAGCCAAGGCGGGTATCAGGAACTTACATCGTGACATTGTATGTGTAGTTTTAATCCGATAATGAGAATTTTGAAAATGAATCCCGCAGTAGATTTTCATACGGGCCGCAACTTCCAAAGTTATAAAATACCATGCAAAAGACAAAGCTAAAATTGATATAAACACTCAGCTTTTTAAAAGCGAAAGCGACAGCATCAAGACTTCATTTTTACGACTAAATAATGGCTGTTCTGCTCTAAAATCAAAGGAAATCAGAAGCCGGACCTGCTCTTTGTGAAATTCTTTATCCAAATAATATTCTTAAAAATAAGTTTCCGGCCTTATTGCGGTTCTTTTCGCAGAAAAAATTGCTCTGTAAATCAATTCAGCAACAACTTGCCAATACTGATGATCTGCGATTTATTTTCCTGTACCCGGTAAAAATAAATTCCCCGCTCAAAGTGGTCGACTGGAATTTGAGCAGCCGGGCCAAGGTGG
>DAORHY010000384.1:0-3095 GCA_035438225.1 Bacteroidia bacterium | reverse complement strand
TATCATTTGCCGGATCGTATTCCCATATATCGTCCAGATCGGAACCTACAGCATCCCAGATTCCTTCACCAATGTACCCTTTGTGTCCGACGCCGACGCCGAAATGAGAGATGCGTGCAATTCCCGGGAAATCCGATTTCCTTAGCCAGCTGTCGCTGGCAGCATCATATTCCCACAGCTCATTGCTGTACCATCCGATACTGTCGCACCAACCTCCATGGATGTAACCTTTATTATCAATGTTGAATGCAATATCTCCTGAACATCCGGGAAAATCTGACTTTCTTGTCCATGCATCAGTCTGCGGATTGTATTCCCAGGTTTCTCTTAAATTGTAAGTTTCGACTGTATAAGCCTTGTTTCCGCAACTGAAGAAAAGACCTGAAATTGGTGGAGCAGTTCTGGGAGTCCAGGTCCTGCTTACGGCATCAAATGCCTGGAATTGTCCATTGTGAATGGCGTAGCCGGTATCGAGCAGAGTAAATAACCAGTCTCCCGAGTATGTCGTATCGTTTGTCCAGGTGTCAGACTGAGGATCGTAAACATAATCGGGATGATACGCTTTGCCCTGCAATGCAAACATTTTTCCAGCCATCCAGGAAGGCGGATCCAGTTTTTTTGTCCACTGATCGGATGACCGGTTGTAAGAAAAAACTCCTGCGTCCTGGCACAAGAGGTATCCTTCATGGCCGATGTTCATACCAATACCATACAACCCGGAAGCAGGTACATTTGATTTTTGAGTCCAGCTGTCGGCAATCGGATCATATTCATAACAACTTGTATCGGCAATAAGGTAGCCAAAACTGTCAATGCTGAATCCGGATGGAAACTGATTTTGAAGTGTGTACCAGCTTGCGTCAGCACGTTGATCCCAATAATCAATCGATGGATCGTATGACCAGAATTCCTGTAAAGGAGTATAGAGACTATCTTGTCCTCCTCCGAGATAGCCAATGGAACCAATTGTAAATGTTGCAGGACGGTAGGCATGCCCCGGGAAATCCATTCTTGCTGTCCATTGGTTGATTGCCGGATCATATTCGAAGAATGCATTCGTGTGAACAAAATTTTCATCGGTACCACCTCCGACATATCCTTTGTTCCCGATACTCATGCTGAATGCATCAGCGACTGAAGTACCTATGAAATCTGTTTTTTGAGTCCAGCTTTCCAACACCGGGTCGTATTCCCAGGTATCATTCATTCCGTTCCCTGAATAATCAGTTCTTCCAATGCATATGTACCCTTTCCCATTGGCAGTAAAAGCCGCAGCAAATGCACGTCCTCCTGAAATTGGAATACCGGATTTTCGAATCCATTTGTTTTGTGAAGGATTGTAAGCGTACAAATCATTCAGGTACCGGTATTGCGAGAGTTCAAACTCCTGGACACCCATTCCCATGTATCCGAATGCATTCAGCGAAAAGCCGGAGGCGCCTCCACGGCCAAACGGGACCTGACTATAGGGTTGACTCAGAAACAATCCGTTTTTTTCTTCCCATGTTCCCTGGGAATAGACACCCGAAAAGGACAGGCAAAACAAAAGGCAAACGGTAGAAACCAGAGTCGTTGTTTTCATAGCATGAAATCAATACTAAAGTAGCAAATATTCAGCATTGTCAATTTATCTCATTGAAAAAGGGCGACCTGAATTCAGGCCGCCCTTCTCTTTCCATCTTTTGCACAAAAAAGGATGCAGTAATTAACGAATCATTACCAGTTCCCTGTATTTGGCCAGGGGCCAGAGTTCGTCATCCACCATGATTTCAAGTTTGTCTACATGATAGCGGATGGTATCAAAGTAAGCTTTTACTTCATCACAATAGGCAACTGCTTTTGCCCGTACATTTTCAATCTTGTTTGCTTTCTTGCGCGCATCGATCATTTTGTCCACATTCGTTTTGATCATTCCGAGGTGTTCGGAGATTTCTTTGATCATCTCGATTTGTGTAGCCATAGCATCGGGTTTCATGCCGATGTTCTTCAGGCCTTCCACGTTTTTCACAAGTATCGTTTGATAACGGATAGCGGCCGGAATGATATGGTTAATCGCGAGATCTCCCATCACACGGGATTCGATCTGGATTTTCTTGATGTACGTCTCCAGCATGATCTCATGACGGGCTTCCACCTCCCGGTGATTGAAAATCCCCATTTCTTCAAATAACTTCATCGAGCTCTTGCTGACATATGCATCCAGTGCAGGCGGAGTAGTGGTGATGTTCGACAAACCGCGGTGCCTGGCTTCCTTCACCCATTCATCGCTGTATCCATTCCCTTCAAATCGGATGGTCTTTGAGTCGACAATGTATTGACGCAACACTTTCAAAATGGCTTCGTCTTTCTTGGTGCCTTTCTCCATCAGTGCATCTACTTCTTCCTTAAACTTTCGCAATTGGTTGGCCATGATCGTATTCAAAACCATCATCGCACTTGAACTGTTTGCGGAGGACCCCACGGCACGGAATTCAAACTTATTTCCTGTGAAGGCGAACGGAGAGGTTCGGTTGCGGTCGGTATTGTCCAGAAGAATTTCCGGGATTTTTCCGATATCAAGTTTCAATGCAGTCTTTTCATCAGCGGTCATCTTTTTCTCGTGCACTTTTTCCTCAATTTCATCCAGTACATTACTCAGTTGGGTTCCCAGGAAGATAGACATGATCGCCGGTGGTGCTTCATTGGCACCAAGGCGGTGATCGTTACTTGCTGATGCAATACTTGCGCGCATCAGGTCAGCGTGTGTATGCACAGCTTTGATGGTATTCACAAAGAATGTCAGGAACATCAGGTTGCTTTTTGGCGTACTGCCCGGACTGAGCAGATTTTTACCTGTGTTGGTACTCATGCTCCAGTTGTTGTGCTTTCCGCTGCCGTTAATTCCGGCATAGGGTTTTTCATGCAGCAACACTTTAAAGTTATGCCGGCGTGCAACTTTCTCCATCAGATCCATCAACAATGCATTGTGATCGACAGCAAGGTTAATCTCTTCAAATACCGGAGCACACTCGAACTGACTTGGGGCAACTTCGTTGTGACGTGTCTTCAGCGGAATACCAAGTTTGTACGCTTCTGTTTCCATGTCCTGCATGAAT
>DAORHY010000383.1:0-3110 GCA_035438225.1 Bacteroidia bacterium | reverse complement strand
GATAAGTGAACATCAACTCTGTTGTCTTTTAAATCAATGGTCACATCAGAATTATGCATGAAATAATGCATAAAGTATTCCTTTATAACATAGCCTTTGTATCCCAGGCATATGATGAAATCTTTGAAACCAAAGTGGCCGTAAAGTTTCATGATATGCCAGAGAATCGGTTTGTCACCGATTTCAATCATGGGCTTTGGTCGCAGGTGTGATTCTTCCGTAATGCGGGAACCCAATCCTCCGGCGAAGATGACAACTTTCATAGGCTAAATTAAAGACGGTGAAAATCCCAGTTTAAGGCAGGACGTAAAACTCCTGGTATGTGCTGCTTGTACTTTGAATTCCGCTTGTTTATGTCCTCGATAACTTCAAAAATGATTGCTTCCTGTTCGTAAAAATGAACCACTACAGGTGACATAGTAGAGAGCGCCAGACCACATGAATAGACTCCCTGATTCAACAAATGCGGCGGAATCCAGAGGATTGCTTTGTAAATTCCACGCTGCATCGGCGCTACCGGGGGAGTGGCACTGCTGACAAACGCACATTCACCCTTATTTGTAAAGATATGAATATTCGGTACTACTTCACAACCCTCTTCAAGGACTTCAAAAGTGTATTCGATGCCTACCTGCTGGTCAATTCCGCTGAATTCAATAGTCTGTCCGGATGAATTGATCAGTCGTGCATACTGCAACCGTGCGACACGATCCCCAACCGGTTTTTCTAAATTCATCCAGGTCCGTTCGTTGGTCTTGTATGCATCTCCTTTCAAATATTGATTGATGACAGCATCCGTGTCCCCGATTTCTGCAATTTGACCTTTTTTGAGATGAATGCATTTTGTACATAAACTGGTCACGGCATTCATGTTGTGACTCACAAACAAAACGGTCCTGCCACTCCTGGAAACTTCGTCCATCTTGCCCATGCACTTACGCTGGAATTCAGCATCACCAACCGCAAGGACTTCATCGATGATGAGAATTTCAGGTTCCAGGAACGCAGCAACGGCAAAAGCCAGCCGGAGCTGCATGCCACTGGAGAAATGTTTCAATGGCGTATCGAGGAATTGTTCCACACCTGAGAAATCAACAATGGAATCAAATTTTAGGCGGATTTCTTTTCGTTTCATCCCTAGGATGGAGCCATTCAGAAAAATATTTTCTCTTCCGGTCAGCTCCGGATGAAAACCGGTACCCACCTCCAGCAGGCTTGCAATTCTTCCCCGGGCAATGATTTTACCGGAACTCGGTGGAGTGATGCGGGATAATATTTTAAGAAGTGTGGATTTTCCGGCTCCGTTTTTCCCGATGATCCCAACAGATTCACCAGGGTCAATGGAAAATGATACGTCATCCAATGCCCGAAACTCCTCGCTCGTCAGCGTCTTACGGAAACGCACAAGATTCAAGAGCCTGTTCTGAAAAGTCAGGTAGGGTTCCAGTTCATGACTGATCCGGAATCGTTTCGAAATATTACGTACTTCAAGAATCGGTTTCATCAGGCTAAATCAGCAAAATAATGTTCAGTCCTCCTGAAATATGCCATGCCTGCTATTGTAAAGATTCCGGATACCAGCAGACTTTTGATGACCATCACGGTGTCAATCACTTCTCCTGTGAAGGAAGATCGGAACAGATCAATGGCTCCGGACATTGGATTGATCCATTGTAAAATTTCACGTATCCATCCCTGAGGAATGATGGATACAGGGTAAATCACCGGTGTAAGGAACAACAGTATTTGAACAAGAAAGGGAATGACATACCGGAAGTCTCTGTATTTCACATTTAATGCAGCCAACATACTGCCGAGACCAAAGGTCGTCAGCAAGGTGATCAAAAGGCTAAGCGGTAGCGTGATGAGAAAATTGGATACTGAAATTCCTGAATGGTAATATGCCAGAAGGCCAATCAGGATAATGAAAGTCATTGCGTAATCAACAAGCGTTGCCAGGATGGAAGAAATGGGTATGATCAGCCTGGGAAAATAGATTTTCTTGATAATATTCGCATTGTTCACCATACTGTTTCCGGAATTCGTTATACCGGTTGAAAAAATGTTCCATAACATCAGTCCGGAGAAAACAAAAACAGGATAGGGCAGATTTCCGGATGGAACGTTTAAGGCTTTGTTAAAGAAAAAGGTAAAGATCAGCATCATGAGAAACGGCTGGAGGATTGCCCACAATGCGCCCAATACTGTTTGCCTGTATTTGATCTTGATATCTCTCCAGGTAAAGAAGAAAAAAAGTTCACGAAAATCCCATAACTCTTTTAGGTCCAGACCCAAACGATGTGACGGTTTAATCTCGTATTCAATAGAAAATGACACTTGAACAAATGTATTGCAATGCCCTGAATTGTCAAAGTTAAGGGCAAAAATAAACCCCTGTTTTACAGAGGTTTATTTTCTATTTGATCAGTTTTTTGGTGTTTGTTTGACGATTCTCCGGTATTGCTCTTCATCCCGGAATAAAATGCGGATTGAATACACTCCGTCTGAGAGATCTGAAAAATCATTGTGCAATTCAAGCAGTCCTTTGTTTGCCTGTCCGTTGTACAAACTACGGATCATTTTTCCTGCATGATCGAAGAGGTCAATCTGTATGCTTTCTTCATAGGGAAGTATCAAACGGACAGTTAATTCATCTGTGAATGGATTGGGATAGGGGTTCACCAACGCCACTTTTACTGTCCGGTTGAAACACCGTTCGTTATTTACAGGAACATTGTCTGTCTCGCCATTTGGATCGGTGGCAGTGATGCAATAATAATCAAAGCTGGTATTGCCGGAAATTAAAAAAGCAGCTTTAAATTCATAGACCTGTAATCCCAAAGGACCATTGGGTATCAGGTTCTCGTTCTTTTCCCGGATGGTTGTCCCATCTTCAAGCCGGGCTTCCATGTTCACACTGTTAATCTCCCGTGTTCCAAGATTTGCAAGACGAGCAACCACGTAAAAATAGTCGCCGGCGATGTAAGAAGAGTCACCGGTGATTGCAATATCAAGGACCGGTTTAATTACGTACACACTTTTGACAATGGAATCGGTGCAACCATAGCTATTTGTTACGTATTGGTGAATGAAAAATGAACCGGTATCCT
>DAORHY010000382.1:0-3124 GCA_035438225.1 Bacteroidia bacterium | reverse complement strand
CTCAAAAAGTACGGTTTGCATGGCAACTTACACAAGGTGAAAACGACAGAAAATTCCTCACAGTTGTAAAGGGAAATTATTGTCCTCGGGAGCATAAAGAAAATTCATGGGTGCTTACTTTCAGCGAGGAGAATTTTATTTTTACGAATACATCAGAACGATTGCCGACGGCATCCATCAATCTTGATGGGGGAAAAAATAAAGACACTAAATTCTCAAAGCTCGTATCTATTGCCGACGAAATTTTTGGGACAGAGACAATTTCCTATAAGGTCTTTTGTGAACGTTATGAAAACATAACTGGTAAAGCTCAGGCTACTGCCAAAAGGGACCATCGAGCCATGAAGGATTTGGACATAATCGCTCAAGATGAGGTGACAAAACATTGGAAACTCAATGGATCTTCCGGAACAATCGAAAATTCCGGGATACCTGAGGATCCGATGCCCTTTTAGTATCACGGTATCATCTTACTACTGTTTTGATACTGTGATACTATTTGATTTTCACTACTTTGCCTTTTATTCACCAATTTTTGTTTTTTAAGTTATATTCGAACACCAAATCCAACAAATTGCTCAATTTCTCAATTGAAAACAGAAAAACATACCCGGAAAGAAATCATTGACGAACGGCTGAAAAAAGCCGGGTGGATCGTCACTGACCGAACCCAGGTAATTGAGGAATTTGATATTCAGTTGCAGATTGTTGAAGACCCCAAAACTCCTTACGAAGGTCATCAGTACAGCGACTATGTTTTACTTGGCAGGGATGGTAAGCCGCTTGCCGTAGTAGAAGCAAAGAAAACTTCTGTTGATGCAGCCATCGGAAGGGAGCAAGCCAAACAATATTGTCACAACATTCAGTCAACTCAGGGTGGTGAACTTCCTTTTTGTTTTTATACCAACGGCCACGACATCTTCTTTTGGGACTTAGGGAACTATCCTCCCAAAAAAGTTCATGGCTTTCCTACCCGCGATGACCTCGAACGCTATCAGTACATCCGCAAGTCGCGGAAAACTTTAGCAGGGGAACTCATCAATACAAAAATTGCCGGGCGCGACTATCAAATCCATGCGATCCGTGCCGTGATGGAAGCTGCCGAAAAAAGCAAACGAAAATTCTTACTGGTGATGGCAACAGGCACAGGTAAAACCCGGGTTTGCATTGCTTTGGTGGATGCACTGATGAGAGCGGGTTGGGCTGAACGAGTTCTTTTTTTAGTTGACCGCATTACTTTACAAAACCAGACACTCGATGCCTTCAAAGAATATTTACCGAATGAACCGAGATGGCCAAAACCAAATGAAAAGGATATAGCAACCGACCGCAGAATTTATGTTTCTACATATCCAAGTATGCTGAATATAATTCGTGATCCGGAAAAAGCACTATCACCTCATTTCTTTGATTTGATTGTCGTTGATGAAAGCCATCGCAGTATCTACAATACATATCAGGAAATTCTTGATTACTTCAATACGATCACCCTGGGTTTAACTGCAACACCAACTGACGTAATAGATCATAATACTTTTCAGTTGTTTGAAACCGAAGATGGCGTTCCAACTTTTGCTTATTCCTATGATGAAGCTGTAAATCACATTCCTCCTTACCTGTGCAATTTTGAAGTAATGAAAATCAAAACCAAATTTCAGGACGAAGGAATTAGTAAACGCACTATATCCCTCGAAGACCAACAGCTCTTAATATTAGAAGGAAAAGAAGTAGAAGAAATAAATTATGAAGGCACCGACATTGAAAAGAAAGTCATCAACAAGGGAACAAATTCATTGATCATTCGGGAGTTCATGGAAGAATCAATAAAAGATTCCAATGGAGTGCTTCCCGGGAAAACAATCTTCTTTTGCATTAGCAAAGCCCATGCAAGGCGGATGGAAGAACTGTTTGATTCGCTTTATCCTGAATATAAAGGTGAATTAGCTAAAGTGATTGTAAGCGAAGATCCTCGTGTTTATGGCAAAGGCGGCCTGCTCGATCAGTTTACAAACAACGATATGCCACGGGTAGCCCTCAGCGTTGACATGCTTGATACTGGAATTGACATTCGTGAAATAACCAACCTCGTTTTCGCCAAACCGGTTTACAGTTATACGAAGTTCTGGCAGATGATAGGCAGAGGTACGCGCTTGCTTGAAAAAGAAAAAATAAAACCCTGGTGTACAGCGAAAGATACATTTCTGATACTTGACTGCTGGGACAATTTTGAATATTTCAAACTGAATCCGAAAGGCAAGGAATTGAAACCGCAGATTCCTGTGCCGGTTCGGTTGTTTGGAGTTCGGCTTGAAAAAATCGAAGAAGCACAAACGCGAAATGAAACGGCAACAGCAGAAAATGAAATTCAAAAACTGAAAAAACAAATTGAAACGCTGCCGCAAAATTCAGTGGTGATCATGGAAGCAAAATATTCTTTGCAGCGATTGGAAGATGCAAATTTCTGGAACAACCTTACACAGGACAAAATTGACTTTTTAGACGGAGTTGTAAAGCCATTGTTCAGAACCATTGCCGACGCTGATTTCAAAGCCATGCGTTTTGAAAAGGACATCGTTGAAGTTTCACTTGCTCAACTTTCAGGTGAAAAAGAAAAGTTCGATGCATTGAAAGATAGCATAATGGAAGAAATCGGTGAGCTGCCATTGAGTGTAAATATTGTTGCAAGAGAGGAACAACTCATTCGGCAGGCGCAGACAAATAATTTCTGGGCAACTGTTACTGAAGAAAAATTTGACGAACTGATTCAGAAAATATCACCGCTCATGAAATTCCGTGAAGCGGTAATTCCGCTTGCCCCGGCAAAATTCAATCTTCGGGATTTTGTAAGCGAAAAAGAAAAGGTGGAGTTTGGCCCAGCTCATCAGGCATTAAGTGTTGCTAAATACCGCGAGTTGGTTGAACAAAAAGTGAATGAACTGTTGCTGGAAAATCCGATCCTGCAAAAACTGAAGGACGGTAAGGAAATAACAGAACAGGAAGCGGAGCAGCTTGCAGAAGAACTTCACAACGAGCATCCGCACATACAATCGATTTATTACGGAGAGTTTACAACCACCGTAAAGCAGTGTTCCTGCAATTCATAAAGCACATTATAGGAATAGAA
>DAORHY010000381.1:0-3139 GCA_035438225.1 Bacteroidia bacterium | reverse complement strand
ATCATAGGGTGACATTTCCACTTTAACTTTATCACCCGGCAGAATTTTTATATAATTCATCCGCATTTTTCCAGAGATGTGGGCAATGATCTCGTGACCATTTTCCAGTTCAACACGGAACATTGCATTCGATAATGCTTCTGTAATGACTCCGTCTTGTTCTATGTTCGCCTGTTTAGACACGTTTTGAATTCACTATTATTTAATTGTTTCCTTTTGTAATTCCTCAATGAATCTGAACGAACTCAGAATGTCCGGTGAACCCTTGCGGATTGCTACCGTGTGTTCAAAGTGAGCAGAGGGTTTATTGTCCGCCGTCCTCACTGTCCATCCATCCCGTTCATGCACTACCGCTTTTCCACCCAGGTTAATCATGGGTTCAATCGCGATCACCAATCCTTCCCGGAGTATCAGACCTGAACCCCGCTTACCGTAATTCGGAACTTCCGGTTTTTCGTGCAGGTGCCTTCCGATTCCATGCCCAACCAGTTCCCTGACCACTGAATATCCGTTCAACTCAGCATGCTCTTGTACAGCATGGCTGATGTCTCCCAGACGATTCCCGGCGACTGCTTTTTCGATGCCTTTGTAAAGGCTCTCTTTTGTTACACGGAGGAGTTGAACAGTTTCATCGTCAACTTCGCCGATTGCAAAAGTGTATGCAGAATCGCCATAAAAACCATTCTTCAGAACACCACAGTCAACCGAACAGATATCGCCGTCTTCCAGCACACTTTCGTTCGGTATTCCATGCACCACCTGTGAATTCACCGAAATGCACAATGAATTCGGAAATCCATTGTAATTCAGGAATGCAGGAACTGCACCGTGATCACGGATGAAGGTTTCTGCCAGCCGGTCCAGCTCCAGGGTAGTAATTCCCGGGCGGATCGATTTGGCTACTTCAGCCAGGGTTTTCGCAACAAGTAAAGAACTCTCGCGGATTAACTCTATTTCTTCCTGTGTCTTGTAATACAACATTCTTTCAGGACTTTGAAGTTTCAGTATGCTTTATAATATATTATCCGCTAATTCTATTGAAGCATCCTGAATCTGTATTTATACTGCAGAAGCAACTTGAGTAGCCCTGCCTTTTATTCTTCCGCTCTTCATCAACCCGTCGTAGTGACGCATTAACAAATGGCTTTCAATTTGCTGGAGCGTATCCAGAACAACGCCAACCATAATCAGGAGAGAAGTGCCTCCGTAGAAGTGGGCAAAATTATTATTGATATTCAACAGCAAGGCAAATGTCGGAAGGATCGCAATCAAGGCCAGGAAAATCGCACCGGGCAAAGTAATCCTTGACATTACGTCATCGATAAACTCAGCAGTACTGCGTCCGGGTTTTACACCCGGGATAAATCCGTTGTTCCGCTTCATATCATCCGCCATCTGATTCGGATTTACTGCAATTGCTGTGTAGAAGTAGGTGAAGAGAATGATTAAGGTCGCAAACACAAAATTATACCAGAATGAAGTATAGTTACCGAATGTGGTGAGGATACCCTGTGATGCATTCGACTCCGGAAAGAACTGAGCAATGGTCGCCGGGATGAACATAATTGCCTGGGCAAAGATGATCGGCATTACACCTGCAGCGTTTACCTTCAGAGGAATGTACTGGCGGACACCACCGTATTGTTTGTTACCGACGATTTTCTTTGCAAAGTTTACCGGTATTCGCCGCGTCCCCTGCACCAGCAAAATCACAAATGCAATTACGGCTGCCAGCGCCACAAGTTCAATCAGCAATACCACCAATCCTCCGCCCTGATTCATTCGGCTCATCAATTCGTCTTTGAATGATGCCGGGAGTCGTGCAATAATTCCGATCATGATGATCAGGGAAATACCGTTACCGATTCCTTTGTCGGTAATCTTCTCTCCCAGCCACATTACAAACAGGGTTCCTGCAATCAGAATTACGATTGAAGTAAACCAAAACGTGAATGGAGATACAATTTCCGGATTGGTGACCGAAATGATTGCACTTGGCACCTGGGAACGAAGATTGACAATGTATCCCGGAGCCTGAAGAGCCGTAATCACTACCGTTAACAGGCGTGTAATCTGGTTGATCCGTTTCCGTCCGCTTTCTCCTTCTTTCTGTAACTTCTGAAAGTAAGGAACTGCAATACTCATTAACTGAATCACGATGGATGCAGAGATGTAGGGCATGATTCCCAATGCAAAAATCGATGAATGGGAAAACGCACCGCCGGAAAACATATCCAGCAAACCCAATACGCCACCCGAGGTCTGGTTCTGCAGATTTGCGAGTTGCTCAGGGTCTACACCCGGCAGGACGATGTGAGTACCAAGACGGTAAATCAAAAGAAAGAAGAGTGTATTGAGAATTCGAACTCTCAAGTCTTCGATCTTGAAGATATTTCTTATTGTCTGGATCAGATTTTTCATACTTAGAGAATAGCTGTGGTTCCGCCTTGTGCTTCAATTGCTGCTTTTGCTGTTGCAGAAAATGCATGTGCCTTTATTTCAACCTTTGCCTTCAGTTCCCCGCGGCCCAGAATCTTGATGCGGTCATGCTTTGATGCCAATCCGTTTGCTACTAAAATGTCTTTATCGATACTGTTGATCTTTTTTGAATCCACGAGAGCCTGGATCGTATCCAGGTTGATGCCATGGTACTCCACACGGAAAAGGTTGGTGAATCCGAATTTCGGAACACGACGCTGAAGGGGCATCTGGCCACCTTCAAAACCACGCTTCGAACTGTATCCGGAACGCGACTGAGCACCTTTGTGTCCGCGGGAAGCTGTGCCACCTGCTCCGGAACCGGTTCCACGGCCCAGACGCTTGTTGGTTTTTACTGAACCCTTCGCTGGTTTGAGTGAGGATAAATTCATGGGTTGAACTTTCTTATTTGTTGTTGCAGTAAATGCTGAATAGATTAGATTTCTTTGATCTCAACAAGATGTTGCACCTTTTGGATCATTCCTTTGATCTGGGGAGTGGCTTCCACTTCCACACTCCGGTTCATCTTGGTTAGTCCGAGTGCAGTCAGAGTCCGTTTCTGGCGTTCCGGTCGGTCGATTCCGCTCTTCACGAGTGTGATTTTCACTTTTGCCATAGCTGTTGCTTGTGTTGGTTGCTTTGTTAAGCAATTATCCGTTAA
>DAORHY010000380.1:1411-3168 GCA_035438225.1 Bacteroidia bacterium | reverse complement strand
TGCTTTTGTTTTTGAATTTGATTGCAAAAGAAACTCTGACGTCAGCTATTGAATAGCAAATGCCAGGCAAGTCCCGTTACCAAAAAGAAAAAGAGGATACCTCAATACCCAGAAAAAGAAGAAGGTTACCGAATAGGTAACCTTCCTGATGGTACTCTATGAACCTGATGGATGAATTTGAATTTATAAAACTTCGAAATTCTTATCTGATCGGGTTTTGTGGTATTCGGTGTTACCGTATGAACCACAGGTGGCGGAGAGAGAGGGATTCGAACCCCCGGACCGTGAGGTCAACGGTTTTCAAGACCGCCGCGATCGACCACTCTGCCATCTCTCCGGGGGCGAAATTAATAGAATTCTTTAATACGGGAAACTTATCTATCTTTTATTCGATTTTTTTTGGGACTTAACTCGAGTGCTTTTGACCAGATAAATTTTACATTCGCATGCGGAGCATTTCATATGAAAGCAGAAGGAATTAAAAGTCCATTCAATCTCCTGGTGATCGTTGCATCGCTGGGGTATTTCGTTGATATCTACGACCTCATTCTTTTCAATGTGGTGAAGAAGGAGAGCCTTGAAGCACTTGGACTTGGCGGAGCAGGACAGGAGGGGAATGAAATCTTTCTCTTTAATTGCCAGATGATTGGCATGCTCACCGGCGGCATCCTGTGGGGGATCCTGGGAGATAAGAAGGGGAGATTGAAGGTGCTCTTCGGTTCCATACTCTTGTATTCAGTTGCCAATATTGCGAATGCTTTCGTGACGGACATGGCGAGCTATGCGACTGTCCGTTTTATCGCCGGTCTTGGACTGGCAGGGGAGCTGGGCGCGGGGATCACACTGGTGGTGGAAACCATGAGCAAAGAGACGCGGGGGTACGGAACCATGCTCATTGTGACCTTCGGTGCATTGGGTGCTGTGTTTGCATCGATTGTTGGCAAGGAAGGAGCATTCTTTGCCGCTTACATGAATGAACATTTCGGGACGGCTTTTGTGGGTTGGCAAATGGCTTATATCGTGGGCGGTGCATTGGGTCTGGGCTTGTTGCTGTTGCGTATCGGAACGATTGAATCGGGCATGTATCACCAGCTGAGGGACGCAAGGGTCAAAAGAGGAAATTTCTTCTCCCTGTTTTCTAACCGGGAGACGTTTGGGAAATACATCAGTTGCATTTTCATCGGCTTACCCATCTGGTACATCATCGGTTGCCTGGTTGCCCTGAGCGTCGGGCTTACAAAGGAGATGGGGATCGAGGGCGTACAAACCGGTACAGCCATCATGTTTGCTTACATCGGACTTTCCGCCGGCGACCTTCTGAGCGGATTGCTAAGCCAGTATTTTCAGACCCGGAAAAAAGTTGTCATCAGCTACTTAATTGTGTCCGTTGTTCTTGTGTTGATTTTCCTTTTTCCCGTTTCGAGGTCCCTCAATTGGTTCTACTTTCTCTGCTTCCTGCTCGGATCGGCAACAGGTTATTGGGCCCTTTTTGTCACTATCGCTTCCGAACAATTCGGCACCAATATCCGTTCAACAGTTACCAATACAGTCCCGAATTTTGTTCGCGGAGCAGTAGTGCCAATAACCCTTCTGTACAAAGCCTGTGAACCACTTTTCGCTTCATCGGAACACGGAAAAGTCTACAGCGCATTACTGGTAGGTGTGCTCTGCTTTGCGCTTGCTTTTGCAGGGATTTTATCGGTCAGGGAGACTTTTCGAAAGGATCTCAACTACATTGAAGAGTGTTAGAACAGGAG
>DAORHY010000380.1:0-1311 GCA_035438225.1 Bacteroidia bacterium | reverse complement strand
TCAGGGAGACTTTTCGAAAGGATCTCAACTACATTGAAGAGTGTTAGAACAGGAGGCAATTAACTTTTCTAATTCAATTCAATGCATTGATTATTAGTTTTATATATAGTTTTATTTAAACAGTAGTTTCAGGTGAAAAAAAAGTATACCCTGGTTATTGGTGCTTCCCAAAATCCGGAACGTTACGCTCACAAGGCGGTGCTTTCATTACAGCGTCACGGTCACCTGGTGCTGGCTGTAGGTCTGCATTCCGGTCGCATTGGCGACACGGAAATACAAACTGGTAAACCGCATTTTTCGGATGTGGATACTGTGAGTTTGTACCTCAGTCCGCAGAACCAGGAAGAAATGAAAGATTACATTTTATCACTTGCTCCGCGAAGGATTATTTTTAATCCAGGAACAGAGAATCCTGTCTTTGAAGAGCAAGCCATGCAAAAAGGAATTGAAGTACTGGAAGCCTGTACATTGGTGTTACTCGCAACGGAGCAGTACTGAGGTTGAGTCAGAAGACATATTTGATGCGAAAAAAAATGGATGTGAAGAGTTCTCCTTTGCAGAAGCGAAGTCTGACCACTCCTGATCCCATCACTTCTCACTCATAATTCCCAACTCATCATTCTTAATTATTTAAAAAATTGTGCCATAAAAAAACCTCCCATTTTCACAGGAGGTTTTTTCTTTGGAAAAGGATAGAGATTAAGATCTTTTTTCTTCGATACGTGCTTTTTTACCGGAGATATTTCTGAGGTAGAAGATACGAGCACGGCGAACAATACCGCGTTTATCAACTACGATTTTGTCAATTTTAGGACTCTGAATCGGGAAGATACGTTCAACACCAACACCATTGGAGATCTTACGAACCGTAAAAGTTTCTGTCATTCCGGTGCCTTTGCGTTGCAATACAACACCCTGATATTGTTGGATACGCTCTTTGTTTCCTTCAATGATTTTATAGTAAACAGTGACAGTATCACCTGCTTTAAACACTGGTCTTTCGCTTTTCTCAACAAAACTTGCTTCGGCAATTTTCACTAAATCCATGATACAGATTATTATCGACCCGGGTTGTTCCGAAATCGGACGGCAAATATAGATAAATTTTTAATACAAAAAAGAGGAAAAACACCTTTTTTATGAATTTTCCTCACCTTTTAACAGGTCCGGCCGGCGGATTTTGGTCCTTTCCAGGGACTTTTCATGCCTCCATTTGTCCACTTCCGGGGTGTTACCGGAAAGCAGGATATCCGGAACCTTCCAACCCCTGAATTCTGCCGGGCGCGTATAGGCCGGGGGTGCCAGTAAATC
>DAORHY010000379.1:0-3171 GCA_035438225.1 Bacteroidia bacterium | reverse complement strand
AATAAAAACAGCTTTTTTACTATCAAAAAATCGAGTTTATGCTCATTTGAGAGCATAAATCAATACCGCCTCATCCGGAAGGGCCGGCAGATGTCTTTTTGCAGACTTGTCAGCCGCACATAAATCGTTACCCCCGCAAAAATATACCAGTCTTTATCCCTCGAATTGCCTCGTTGCTTCCGGAATACAGGCGTGATTACCGAAGTGTCATTCCGGGAAAATGACCGGTCGGAAAGTGCCACAGCTGCCGGGCCTCTTGTCGCAAGCAGGGTAGCCATGTCCGGATAAGTGGTGCTGACATCGTCGAGATAGTCGGTATAGGTTCTGCGTGCGCCCACTTCGATTCCGACTCCGACCCTGCCGCTACCGGTGATTTTGATTCCTCCTCCGATTGGGATGGCAACCTGAACCCGCTTGTATGTCTTTTGCCCGTTAAACCCTTGTCCTTCCGTTCCCAGCGGCTGTAAATCAAACACCACACCGTTCAGTTCCGCCTTTGGGTTGAAGTGGAAAACAGAAATTCCGGTAAAGAGATAAGGGGTGAAAGGAAAATCCGGATTACCTGTTTCGTAGGGGAAAAAATTGAATTCGATTTGTGGCGACAATTCCAGAATATCTGAATAGAAGGATAAATTTCTGTCCAATTCATATCCGGAAGCTGACCGGGCGTCATCACCGGAAATTCTGCCGTAATTGAGTTCAAGCTTCCAGCTCCAATGCCGGTTCCAGTTGTGCCGGAAAAATGCGCCAAAGGCAGGGTGAAGAAAGTCGGTATTGAAGGTGTGCGGTGATAATTCCCCTTTGTAATTTGCAACTCCGGCCTGAATGCCAAATTCATTGTACTGCCCGTGCACGGTACTGCCGTGCAAGCATAACAGGATCAGGATGATGAATGGAGTTCTCGTAAAGTTCATGAAGGGAAACCCGTGTAGGGCGGAGAATCTTCAACGGATGAAACCCTGAAAAATTTTCAGGCAAATATCAAAAACGGGGCAAATTATTACGGCCGTTCTTAAGCTTGTAGTTTATACTGAAAATTCCAAACATATAGGAATCTTTATCCCTGGGATCGCCCCGCTGTTCTCCGGGACTGGTAACCCTCGAATCAGTACCGTTGGAACGGTCGGACAAAGCGGCGGCGTCCGGATGTGCATTCGAATAATTTTTGAAGTCAAAATAAGTGGTACTGACATCGTCAATGTAATCCGTAAAGGTCTTCCGGATACCAAGTTCAAGGCCTACACCCCAGGTGCGGTCAATGGTATATTTAAATCCGATTCCCACCGGAATACACAGCTGAACAAGCGAGTATTTATTACGGGATGGAATGAGTCCTTGTCCCTCTGTACCCAAAGGCTGCAAACGGATGGAAGTACCTTTGTACGTTGTTTTCGGGTCGAAATAAAATACGCCGACGCCTACAAAAGCGTAGGTATATAATTCATAGCCTTTTATTCCCCGCACTTTACGGAGACGGTAGCGGTGACCGATCTGTTCCTGCTGGAAAGCCCCTTCAAAATTGACATTGAATTCGTAGATATCGGAATAGAAGTTCAGGTTTCTGTAGTTCCGGAAATATTCAGTTGTCAGCTTGTCGTCACCGGAAATACGGCCGTAGGTGAGGTGGGATTTGAGGGCAAAATAATTGCTGAGCTTGTACCTCAATCCGACGGATGCAGCCATCCGTGTGAGTGACCATTCAAGGTCACGGAAGTAGTTCGTCCCGATTTGGTTTGCGCCACCCAATTCTCCAAGGAAATTACTTATTCCCAGTCCAAAACTGAACTCATAACGTTGACGTTTCCAGCGTTGGGCCTCAGAAATTGCCGGTATCAGCAACACAGCCGTTAAAAGTAGAAGTACAATTTTCTTCATGCGGTCAGACAGTACTCGGCAAATATAGTAATTAAAAAATATGATGCATTATACGGCAGGCAAGCTCCTGAAGGTTCCAATCCACCTAAGGTATCATTTATTTTTTAAAGGAAAAGCCTAATTTCTGGTATCCAATCCCCAATTCAGTTTTTTTCTGAGTGTGTTCAGGAAATTTTCATTGCTCAGCCTCACCAGGTTAATGCAATAGGTCTCTTTTCGGACAGCCAGCTGATATCCTGAATCAATGGTCACGGAACGGGAATCCAGGGTGGCCATAAAGTGCTGGCTTCGCCCCTCCACTTCAAGGGAAATCACATTTTTATCGGAAACCACAATGGGCCGTACATTCAGATTATGCGGAGCGATCGGTGTGATGACGAAACTTTCCGATTGCGGTACGATAATCGGCCCTCCGCAACTCAGGGAATAACCTGTTGAGCCTGTGGGTGTAGAGATCATGATGCCGTCGGCCCAGTAAGAATTCAGGTATTCACCATTCAGGTATGTATGAATCGTGATCATGGAAGACGTTTCTTTTTTATGGATGGTGAATTCGTTGAGCGCGATGTTCTGCCCTTCGAAAATCGGGAAATTTGATTCCACCCTCAACAAGGTCCGCGCATCGGTTGAATAGTGACCTTTCGCAAGGCTGTCGATTGCAAATTCCAGGTTGTCCCTCGAAACACTGGAGAGGAAACCCAGCCTGCCGGCGTTAATCCCCACGATGGGAATCTTTGAATCCTTCACCAGGGAGACCGTGTCGAGCAAGGTGCCGTCCCCGCCGATGCTGAAGAGAAAATCAATGTCGCCGGAGATTTCTTCGTGACGGGTAAAAACCGGAATTTCAGGTTCCAGAGGTAAATGTTGTTTCAGGAAATCATAGTAGTCTGAATGCAGCACTACAGGATGATCGGATTGTTTGAGAAGTTTGACCAGTGTTTCCGCAAGTTCAATCTGGTTAAGATTCACAGGGCGGCCATAAATGGCAATATTCATTGAGTTTGAATTAAAGGCACCTCAAAATTTTCCGGTCAGCCAGGTCAGATCGGAGCAGTAAAATGAAGAAAAAATCCTGATTCTCCTAATTTGTTTATCGAATATTCGAATCGTAGTACGATGTCGTAGTACGTAACGAAGTCCAATCCGGTTCCATAGCTGTAAAGAAGATTATTCGCCAGGGGGTTTCCGGAACTGTACAATGGATCTTTCACATATCCCGCATCGCCGTAAAAATTGAGATAGAATGCATACGGAATGGTGTTAAATTTTGAAAGTGGAATGAATCCGGCATGTACC
>DAORHY010000378.1:0-3182 GCA_035438225.1 Bacteroidia bacterium | reverse complement strand
AACAGCTTTTGAGAAATACGATAAAGAAACCTGTATCCGTTTGTGTATAAAAGTGAACATCGACGATATTCTCAACATCCGTCCGGTTTCTCTCAGTGACTACAAAATCATCATGCAACTGCTGGAGGAAAGAAACCAGCGGCTCAATACGAACAGATAACATTCAGGCTATATTTAATTATCAGGTGATAAATCCTCCACGGCTATGGAGGATTTTTTTATTTCACCCTGTTTTTCTGTCATTTTACCAAGTTCGATTTTACACTTTGATAACCTGCAGATAATGTGATTCCGTCTGTTTTTTTTTTTACTTTGTTTGCCCGCTGAAAGCCAGTTCCAACAAGCCTTTCCGGATTTCTTCTCAGAATAAAAACACTTAACAAACGATACATGACAACACACTACAAACCATTCGCAAATACCCCGGGTAATTTTGTACAATGGTACACCCGGATGATGATTCTTTTCTTCATCAGTCTTTCCATTCCATCTTTCGGACAAACGAATCCTGCGGCACAGTCACTACCGTACACTCAGGATTTTTCTGCATTAGCAGCATCCTCAACTACCTACCCTGCCGGCTGGATTGGCTGGACAATTTCAACTACACCCGGTGCTACTTTCAACACCGGCGGTCCAACTGCTGACCGACTGCTGACCGCATCCGGTACCGCTGCCACAACCAGCGGTAACGTCCTTAACTACAATGGAAAAATCGGTTTTCTCAATAACGGTTCACTGGATTTGACAGTCGCAACAGCGCTCAATACAACCGGATTCACTTCAATCCAGGTTGTATTTGATGTGATGACAATCCGAAATCCGTATGACGGAACATCAAATACACGTATCAACGAAGTTATCCTCCAATACCGTGTAGGTGTTTCGGGTACATGGACCAATGTGACGGGCACTGAATATCAAAATAACACTGTACTGCAAACCACCGCAGTAACAACCCCACAAAATTCCCAGACAAAAACCATTACACTTCCGGGTGCTGCCGATAACCAGGCTGTTGTTCAACTTCGTTGGGCCACACGTCAGGTGAGTGGTGCCGGTTCCCGTCCGGGTTTTGCTGTTGATAATATCAACGTGACCGGCAGTGCAGCTCCGCCAAGCATCACACTTTCCACCACTGCATTAACAAACTTCGGAAATGTTCAAACGGGAAATACTTCAGCCGAACAATTCTACACGGTATCCGGACTGAACCTCACTGCTCCCATTGCCATTGCAGCCCCGACAGGTTTTCAGGTTTCATTGTCAAGCGGATCGGGTTTCTCTTCCGGGTTTTCACTTACCCCTTCTTCCGGTACTGTGCCGACAACAACGATTTACGTTCATTTTAACCCGGCTACTGTTGGACCGTTCTCTGGCTCTATCAGTCACAGCAGCGCCGGAATTACCACACCACCAACGGTTGCCGTGAGCGGAACAGGCACCTCCTGCGGTGCCCCGGCTATCACTGCCAGCGGACCTACAACTTTTTGTCCCGGAGGTTCAGTTACTCTTACATCCGATGCCGGTGCAAGTTATCTCTGGTCCACAGCGGAAACTACACAATCGATAGTCGTTACAACCAGCGGCTCCTATACTGTCACCATGACCGATGGATCCGGTTGCACAGCTACTTCAAATCCAACAGTTGTAACAGTGAACGCTTTCGGTGTGACCGGAACATTGTTTTCTGAAAATGCAGGAAACCCAGTGGTACAAACATCTGTCAATGCTTATACAGGCTGGCAAAACCAGGGTGTTTATTCATACTCAAGCTCCACAACACCTCAGGCAGACGTGCGCATCACAGCGGCTTCCAGCGGTTACTCCGGAGCCAGCGGCGGTGGAAATATTTTTTTGGGTTTCAGTTCACTCCCGATTCCGAGTTTACGCGATTTCACAATTTCCGGAATCAACACACTGCATTATACATCATTGACTCTATCCTTCGGCATGCTCCGTACTCCAGTGACTGACAACCTCACGGTTGAAGTAAGTTCTGACGGCATTGCATGGACTGCGTTGACCTTCACGCAGCCCCCGACAACAGGCTGGACTCTGATTACTCCGACCGGCACAATACCCGCAACAGCAAACTTGCGTATCCGTTTCTCAAAAGGCCAAAACAATACTCAGTTCCGTGTCGACGACATTACGCTTACAGGTACTGCAAATCAGTTAGAAATTACTGCAACCACACCGACTACCTTCTGCGACGGACAGTATGCCGTACTGGTGTCAAATATTCCTACCGGTAACTCCTGGTCTCCTGATCCTGCCTTTACCCAGTCGATCAATGTTTACACAGCAAATTCCTTTTTCACTACGGTAACAGACGGAAATGGCTGTACCGCGGTTTCAAACGTGATCACAACAATAGTAAATCCAAGTCCTACTGCATTCACGTCAGGAACTTCACCACTGTGCTGGATGGGAACTGACGGTACGGCAACAGTATTCGCTTCCGGAGGAACTGCTCCTTTGACATACTCCTGGAATACAAATCCGGTTCAAACCGCAACCACAGCTACTAACCTGGTCGCCGGCAATTATACTGCGACTGTGACAGACGCTACCGGTTGCACCGGCTCATCTCTTGTGACCATCACTGACGGCCTCCCAATTACAGCAACTACCTCCACAACAGATGCTACCTGTTATGGTGATCACGATGGTACAGTCACTGCATCCGGCACCAGTGGAACCGGTCCGTATACCTACGTGTGGGACACAATCAATAAAACCGGACTCCCATTCTCAGTAAGTGTTACTCCGAAATCAGCTGCGCATCCGTTCTTTGGCCAGGGCCATCCGAGCGGGTACATTGTAGATGGTGTTGAAGGAAAAGAAATTACCCTCGTACGTGGAATGACCTATTATTTCGATGTCAGCGCTACTGGTTTCCCCTTCATTATCAGTACGGATTCCGTTGGCGGCGACACCTTGAATGAAATCACTTCCGGTGTCTTCAACAGCAGGGTTCAGGTTGGAACGCTTCAGTTCACTCCTTCCAATTCACTTCCGTCCCTTCTGTATTACACCTGCAGTACACAACAATTCTTGGGCTTCCGCATTCATCTTGTAAACGGGCCAACAGGCGCCACCCTGACCGGTATTGGCGCAGGAACGTATTCTGTCCTGGTAACCGATGCGAATGGATGTACAGGTATGAGTGCTGCAAC
>DAORHY010000377.1:0-3187 GCA_035438225.1 Bacteroidia bacterium | reverse complement strand
AGCGTATAAGTGTATGTACATAAGCAAGTCAGCATCAGCATTGAATGCAATCACATATCAAAGACAGATGGTTATTTCAGACATCCGGTGATAAAAATCCCCTTCCCTCCTGAGGCTGCTGCCGTGGAAAGCAAATTGCGTTCCCTGGGCATGAACAAGCAGGTTGACGATTTCATACTCACTGTAAACCGGGCTGCTGAAGAGGCTGCAAAGAAAGCTGCGCCAATTTTCATGGATGCTGTAACCGGGATGACAATAACCGACGGACTGAGCATTCTGCGTGGAAAGGATACTGCAGCGACAGGATATTTACGCCAGAAGACCAGTGCGCAACTTCAGGCACAGTTCACTCCGGTTATTCATGCCGCAGTTCAGAAAGTGGATGTCACGCGCTATTGGAAACCACTCATCAATACGTACAATCAAATCCCGTTTGTCACCAAGTTGAACCCGGATCTGGATGCTTACATTACCCAAAGGGCTTTGCATGGACTTTTTTATCTCGTATCACAGGAAGAAATAAAAATCAGGAAAGATCCGGCGGCAAGGGTCACAGCGTTGCTTCAGAAAGTTTTTGGCAGCAAGTGATTGAATTTACCAGCCAAAAAAAATCCCCGATGTTTTGCACCGGGGATTTTTAGTATAAATTTTAGTAGCCGATTGAAATTTTATCCGGATCTCCTTCCGAAGGACGGACACTCATTACCGGAATCTTTGAATGGTTGATTACCTGTTGAGCAAAATTTCCCATAAAAAGGCCGCTGCTTTCCTGGTCAGTCATGATGATGATCAGGTCGGCATTGACCTGGGATGCATAATCCATGGTAATGGAAGCTGTATTATCCCCTTTAAAGATTTTTACCGTGTGCGGAATTTCATGTTCTTCAAAATAGTCTCGGACCTGGTGAATTTTCACTTCAAACCTGCGCTGCATATCGATATCCGTCATCGTCATGATTCCCGTGATGTGGATTATTGAATTGTAATGTTTTGCAATTTCAGCAGCTTGTTTGACTTTTTGGCGGGAAGAAGGGGAATTATCAATTGGAAGAACAATCTCTTTGAAGCCAATTTTTCTGGCATGTGTTTGCACGGAGATCACCGGACAAGGGGCGCTCATTACAACACGGTAAGTATTGCTGCCAATCAGGAATTCCTGGAAACCGCTCACACCGTGTGTACCCATGATGATCAGATCGATATCAAGCTCTTCGGAGACAGAAACAATTTTTTTATAAATATTTCCCATTTCTGTTCTGTAAAACACGGCCATTCCGCTATCGTGATGCAGCTTTTCAGAAAGCTCTTTTAATTTCGCATTGGCAGAAGTTTCAATTTTTGATTCAAACTCCGACTGTGATTTACTGAATGCATTACTGATTGCGGTTGCGAAGGAATAGGATTCAATTACATGCAACAAGTGAAGATCAGCCTTGTGTAATTTAGCCATGAAGACGGCATGTTCCAAAGCAAGTTCAGCTGTTTCCGAAAAATCAAAAGGTATCAGAATCTTTTTGATCAGAAATTTTTTGTTCATGGCTAATTCTGTTTAGGTGAAATTAGTATTCAAACGCGGATAAAGTAAGATTCTTTTTTTCCTTCGGTTTAATGCTGATCACAGGAATATCGGTTCCATTGATTATTTCCTGGGCAGAAGAGCTGATAAACATAATATCTGACCAGGTCAATTCTTCCTGCGTCATAATCATCACCAGGTCTGCTTTGATTTTTTTAGCGTATTGTATAACCTCTTCAGCAATATCATCACCGTTCAGAAATTCCATTGTACACGGAATAGATTCGCCGTGTACATATTGGTATACTTGCTGCATCTGGCGTTTCAGTTTATTGACGATAAATTCATCATCAGTATTCAGGACAGTCACAAGGTGAATGACGGAACCGAACAGTTGAGCAAAGTCCAAAGCATTTCTGACTTTTTCCTTGGTTTCTTTGGATAAGTCAAGAGGAACGACAATGTTTTTACAGCCGGGGCGATGCTTTTTACCTTTGATGGTGATTACCGGACAAGGAGCTTCACGAATGACTCTGAGTGCATTAGAGCCAATGAATTTTTTCAGACCCACGCTGCCGTTGGTACCCATCACGATGAAGGAGCATTTCAGCTTTTTTGCGGCCTTTTGAATCTCTTCGTACACTTTTCCATGGGCTACCAGTGTAAAAACCCTGACTCCAACCATCGTCATGGTGTCATGGGCGAGTTTTTCCAGTTCCTTGGAAATCTTTTTTTCCAAAGTTTTATCCTCCTTTTTCTGAAAAAAAGGCAGATGGAAACTATCCTCAATAATATTTATCAAAGTAATATCCGCTTTTGTAAGGCGGGCAAGATTGTAGGACTGACCTAATGCAATAAGTGATTGTTCAGAAAAATCAATGGGTACGAGAATGTGGTTTCTGAAACTCGCCATAAACAGGAAATATGTTTTATTATTGTGAGCAAATTTAACGTAATCCTTAACATGAGCAAAATACCAGAATCAGAACTTATCCTCAATCCGGATTTTAGCGTTTACCATCTTAATTTACTTCCACAGGACATCGCTGATACAGTTATAAATGTAGGAGATCCGGATCGGGTATCCCTTGTTTCAAGGTTTTTCAATAAAATCGAACTCCGGAAACAGAAACGTGAATTCGTAACTCATACAGGTATATATAAAGGCAAAAGAATCACAGTGATATCTACCGGTATCGGAACTGATAATATCGACATCGTTTATAACGAACTTGATGCTCTTGTCAATATTGATTTGCACACAAGGACCATCAAAGACAAACTCAGCACCTTGAATCTCATTCGAATAGGTACTTCCGGATCGTTACAGGAAGATATTCCTGTTGATGGTTTTGTTTTTTCTTCTTTTGGAATGGGTTTGGACGGCTTACTCAATTTTTACAAGCTGAGCAACGATGCTGAAGAACAAAATATTGTGGAGGCTTTCAGGAAACACTATCCAAATGAGGGAATTTTGCCGCGTTCTTACATTGCCCGGTGTTCAGGGAAGCTGGATGCTGCGCTGAGTACCGGGATGTTCAAGGGTATCACCGCAAGTTGCTCTGGTTTTTATGCACCGCAGGGCAGAATCCTCAGGTACGAACTTGCCAGGCCTGATTTCATTCCCACTTTGAATAGCTTTAGGGTTGATAATCATCGTATTACTAATTT
>DAORHY010000376.1:0-3231 GCA_035438225.1 Bacteroidia bacterium | reverse complement strand
CAAACCAAGGTTGCGGAAAGTTTCAGGATCTGGTTTTTCAAAGGTAAACGAGGGGTAATTGAGAAAGTCGAATCGTGGGTAATCCGATTTCAAGCGTTGGGGGTAAGCAAGTGCATATTGGATGGGTAATTTCATATCCGGCAACCCTAATTGGGCTTTCATTGAACCGTCCTGAAACTGAACGATGCTGTGGATGATGCTTTGTGGATGAACAATAACATCAATCTGGGCTGGACGGAGATTGAACAGCCAGCGGGCTTCGATCATCTCCAGCCCTTTGTTCATCAGACTGGCAGAGTCGATTGTGATTTTCGCGCCCATATCCCAATTCGGATGTTTGAGGGCCTGTTCTTTTTTTACTGTCCCTAAGAAAATACGGTCTTTTCCGCGAAAAGGACCGCCGGAAGCTGTGAGGTAAATTTTTTCGATCGGGTTATGCCACTCGCCGGAGAGACATTGAAAAATGGCAGAATGTTCAGAGTCGACAGGATAGATGTTTACAGCTTTTTCTTTGGCCAGTGAAGTAACGAGTTCACCTGCAACAACGAGCGTTTCTTTGTTCGCCAGGGCGATGTGTTTTCCTGCACGGATAGCGTTCAGTGTTGGTTTCAATCCTGCATAGCCAACCAGTGCGGTGAGTACGATATCAATATCGTCCATCCCGACAATTTCAGCAAGGGCCTGCTCCCCTGCAAAAACTTTCACCGGTATGTTTGCAAGTGCCTGGCGCACGTATTCCAGTTTGTTCACATCGCCGATTACAACGGCATTTGGTAAAAACTGAATGGCTTGTTTGATCAGGAGGTCAGCATTATTGTTCGAGGTCAGTACTTCTACCACAAAATGGTCCTGTTGGTGGTAGATCACATCCAGGGCCTGAGTGCCGATTGATCCTGTGGAGCCGAGAATGGCAATGTGCTTTTTTTCCTCCATGCAATGCAAAGGTAAGAAATCTAATGACGCCGGTAAATGTTGTGTCGGTATTGGGTAGGGAAGATTGAAACAGTGAAAAGCAAGGAGAGTAGCGGATTTATTTCAACTGATTTTATCCGAATTGTTTTTTCGATGCAGGTCAGGATGAATAGACAATTAACTCATCCGCAATTTTTCGATCGTTGGCCAGGCGCGGTACTTTGTTTTGTCCGCCGAGTTTTCCCTGGGCGCGCATATAATTAATAAATGAATCTTTTTTCAGTAATCGGATTTGGAGGGATTGCAGGATGTGCCCCTGGATTAGATCGCGGTAATAGATGTTTTGTTTCTGCAGACTTTCGTCTATCGCAAGTCTGAAGCGGTTGAGATCGTCAGGCATTTTATGAAATTCGATAAACCATTCGTGAAAAGGTAAACCGGTTTCCGGTGTAACCATTGGAGCAACCGTAAATTCGACAATTTCTGCATGCTGTAATTCGGCCGCCTGCTTCAGCGCCTTCTCCACTTCCTCTGCAATCACATGTTCGCCGAATGCTGAGATGTAGTGTTTCACACGGCCGGTGACAATAATTTTATACGGGTCCAGGGAGACAAATTTGATTGTATCCCCCAGGCTGTATCCCCATAATCCTGCATTTGTGTTCAGGATGATTGCATAGTTCACGCCCAGTTCCACATCCTTTAATGCGATGCGTGTCGGATTGGTATTGAAATATTCACTGACCGGGATGAACTCGTAGAAAATCCCGGAATTCACCATCAGTAACAGTGCATTGTCTTTCTGTGAATCCTGGTAAGCAATGAATCCTTCACTGCTGGGATACAATTCGATAGAGTCTACTTTTTTTCCGATGCTTTGTTCCAGTTTATTCCGGTAGGGTTCGAAATTAACTCCTCCGTAAGCGAAGAGATTGAAATCCGGGAAGAGATCTTTGATTTTTTTACCAGTCTTTTCATGCAGTTTATCAAAGTACATCTGGACCCAGGGAGGAATGCCTGAAATGAAACTCATGTTTTCATGCATCGTTTCATTGGCAATGGTGTCCACTTTCGTTTCCCAGTCATCGATGCAATTGGTTGCATAGGCCGGCAACTGATTGCGGCGCAGGTAGGCCGGAACATGATGGTTCACAATTCCAGAAAGCCGGCCCACCGGGATGCTGTTCATGGTTTCCAATGCAGGAGAACCGGAAAGAAAAATCAGTTTGCCATCCAGGAATTTTGAATTTCCGGTTTCGTGAATGTAACTCAGTAAGGCGTTTCGTGTGGAATTGATGTGGTTGGGAATCGACGCCCGTGTGATCGGAATATATTTTACACCGGAAGTGGTTCCTGAGGTTTTGGACAGGTAAAGCGGCTTTCCCGGCCACATGACATTTTCTTCTCCGGCTTTTATCTTTTCAATATAACTTTTCAGACCTTCATAATCACGTACGGGTACCTGTTCACGAAACTGAACATACGTTTTTACGGAAGTGAGCCAGTGGTCTTTTCCAAACACTGTTTCTTTACCACTGAACAGGAGCTGTTGAAAAATGCGTTGCTGGAACAGGACGGCATTTCGGCTCCAGTAGCGCGTTTCGCGAGCAGTCCAGGCGGCAAGAGGCCTGCTTAAAACGGAAAGAAATCCCATGGCAGAATCAATAGGGAAAGGTACTCTTTTCGATTGAAATGTCGAATATAGTTACACGAATTGGAGGAAAAATATAGAGTACCGGGTTGTTCAAACTTAAAAAGCAATATACATTTTCGGGTCCAGGGCCGTTCCGTTGAACCAGAGTTCAAAATGCAGGTGAGGGCCTTCACTCAGCTCCCCCGAATTGCCGATTACGGCAATCACCTCTCCTGCTTTAACAAAATCTCCCACCTTTTTCAGTATGGCTGAATTGTGTTTGTAAAAGGAGAACAGGTTGTTGCTGTGTTGAATTCCAATTACCCAGCCGGTCTCCGAAGTAAAATTGGCAAGTATCACTGTTCCATCCAGGGTAGATTTGATGGGCTCGTTGGCGTTAGAGACGATATCGATACCGAAATGTTTGTTGACAGGATCAAAGCGGTTGGTGAGTGTTCCTTTAACCGGAGGGAAAAAAAGAAAACTGCTGATACTGTTTGAAAGCGAAGTGTTGTCGTTTACGGCAAGTGAAAACTGATCCTGGGATTCGATTTCCTGACGCAGGAGGGAATCTGCAGGAGATTTATGCAGCTTATGAATTGTATCATAGTTGCTTGCGCTACCGGAAGAAGGAATTTCCTGATTCTGTTTTACAAAATTGCCATCGACAACTTTGCGTATATTTT
>DAORHY010000375.1:0-3241 GCA_035438225.1 Bacteroidia bacterium | reverse complement strand
GCCTCCGGTACCCGATGACCATGCGCCATCGTTAAACGAAACATTCCGCCAGTTTGTATCCGGTGGAGCTGATGTATTGGCTCGGTACTTCCAGGCATCGTTTTCTTTCACTGCAGTTTCCCAGTGTGTATTGATGGACGTCTTATTTGTATCCGAGGCAAAAACCAGCAAATACCCACCTGCGGGGATACTCACGTCCGGAAACACAAACCGAAAATAATTCGTCGAGTCATCGGTCAGTCCGTAACCATTCAGGTTGACTGAACCCGCGCCGGCATTGTACAATTCTATCCAGTCGTCATACTGCATGTACTCATCCTGAATTGTTGTCAGATTGGAGGTTTGAATTTCATTGATGAGCACCTGGGCATTCGAATGAAAAGAGGGAGACAACAAGAAATTTAGCACAAGGGATAGGGATAACCTTGTAAAAAAGGAATAACAGGATGATTTCATCTAAAAGTAAATTATGTTCAGGTACTCTAAAATGCCACTTTTTTACCGGAAATTCAACGATTTTTGACGAACCTCACGTTTTACTCCGTGAACGAATAGTTAAAAATTGGTTAAAGACACTAAAAGCTCGGGCAATAAGTAAATATAAATGACTTAATATCAATAATTTAAAATCAAAAACGGCGACCCTATGGACCGCCGTTTTTGTTGACCTACTAGGGCTCGAACCTAGACTCTTCTGAACCAAAATCAGACGTGTTGCCAGTTACACCATAGGTCAATTTTGGGAGGGCAAAAGTAGAAAAAGGATATTCAAGAACAAAGATTTTCCGAAAAATCGATCGTTCCGGGTAAGGTTCAGAGCTTTTGCTTCGAACAGCAGCCTGTTTTCATTAACTCAGGCTTTTGTTGCTATCAGATAGATATCCCAACAGCGATCCAAGTCATTGGTTTGCAGATGAAAATCATTCACTCCGATATCTGTTGTCTGGGTCACTTTCTCTTTCAGCTTGCTTCGCATCAGGTTGGTAACCAGGTTATATGGTTTTGTCAGCCAGGCAGAAGGCAGACGTTGGTGGAGTTTAAAGAAATCCCATTTCAGGATCATCCTGACGAATTTTCCATTCTCCTCGTAATATTTATTCACCCGGTCGTTTCCGTTCAGTCCCTGCAGTTCAAAGGCATTTGTCATTGTCCCGACTTCTTTTTTCATTTCATCGAAGGTGTATTCATGAACATGAAAGGGATTTCGGGCAAGCGACATTTTGTTGTTGGGTGTAGTAATGAGCAACTTACCGCCGGGTTTCAGAACGCGCAGGCACTCCCTGATAAATTCCGCACGCGGATGAATGTGTTCAATGAACTGAAAGGATGTAATGACATCAAAGCTCTGATCCGGCAGCGGCAATGGCGGAATCACTGCCCGTTCAAAGCGCAGATTCACAATGGATGAATACTGCTTGCGGTTCTGATCAATGGTTGCTGCATCGTAATCAAGGCCCGTAATCTCTGCCGCTGATTCCGCCATCAAGGAGGTACCATACGCGTTCCCGCAACCCACGTCAAGCACTTTCTTTCCTTTAATGAAAGGCTTTGCAAATACATACGCAAACTGGCAACGCTGGTATGTTACATTATTTGCTTCGTCATGATGGGCACGCTCGTGTGAACTCATATTTTTTTTATCAGGTGGCCAAAGGTAAAAAGTTCACATTAAATCCCTGCCCCGGGATGAAAATTGCAAGCCGTAAAATGAAGAAGGCGAATTTCCGTCTTTCGGGAAATTCGCCTTCCGGTTTTTTTCAGAAGTGCACTCAGTGCGAAATCACGATTCTGGAAGTTTTCAATTCCGTGCGATCTGCGATCAGCTTATAGAAGTAAACGCCGTTCGGCAGATCCGCTGTTTCCATGCGAATGCTGGAGGCGGGCTGGGTAGTAGATTCCGCTCTCACCATTTTCCCTGTCAGATCGAATAAACGAAGCTGAAGTCCTTCGGAACGAACCGAATTCAGGGAAACTGTAAATGAAAAATTGGATGGATTGGGAGCCGCTACAATGGATTCGGTCACATTGTTTTCTGCAATCGCAGTTGCGGTGGATGGAATCCAGGCGCTGAGATCAATGTAGTAAAGGTAGTTCCCATTGCCATTGTCTTCATCCGTGAGGTAGATCTCATTATTGCTCCAGAATGTAACGGCCTCCTTCTGGGTCCAGGTACCGCTGATGTTGATCTGGGTATGCTGACCATTGAAAAAATCGCTGCCCTGGAAATTACGAAACAAATGAATGTGTGTATTGGAAATCAGAATTAATGTCGAACCATCGGCGCTGATGTCCGCAGAAGTAGTGCGGTCATTGGTATAAAAGCTGTCGACAAGAGTCGCAACGTAGGTTCCCGGTACATCCGGCAGCATATACATCTTTGTATATCCTATTGCGCTGCCATCTGCTTTGGTAAAGACGAAGAGATGTCCGTTGTGATGAATAAAACCTTCGGCGTCAAAATTCATCCAGGGAGAAGGAAACTGATTTTGATCCGGATAACTGAAATTGATGGCTTCAGCAGTGACAGTTGATCCCGAAACTGTGGAAGGATAAGCCGTCCGGTAAATACGCAGATTGGTACGATCACAATTGTTGTTTCCAAAATCGCCAATGAACATGTAGGAACGCGAATAATCATGCGCAAGGTCTTCCCAGTTTGCATTGACGGCCCCAACAACAGTTACTGAACGGGTGATCGCTCCTGAATTACTGATTTTATAAAGCGTATTATCCGGATAGGTATCAACCTGTGTCCAGAAATGCGTTCCGCCGGTATAGTCAAGTCCGGAACATTCGGTAAGATTTGAAGGCAAAGCTCCCATCACCGTTGCATTGACAGCTACAACCTGGCGAACCGACAGGAGCTGTGAGGCGGTGACAATAAAAATGCTTAGCAATAGCTTGCGTAATGTGTTTCCCATTTTGATTTTTTATTTTGCTGGTAAATAATCCTTCCCCTCAGAAGGCTGTTTGAAGAGCAAAATATACGAAGGCGCAAATGTAAAATAATTCTTAATCAAATGATCTTCTTACAGTTAAATGTCACTCTTCTCCGCTTCATCTTATCCACAAACTGATGCCATTTTTGGATGAAAAACATAGGCTGTCCGGATTAGCACATGAAGCAGGTGTGAAAAATTTTCGGCTTAACATAATGTACATCCTGATTTAGCTTCAAATCCCATTATCATTTCAGTGATGCTGCCCGGATCCGGACACGTGTTTCTCACGTCCCGGTATC